>CANQVH010000010.1 GCA_947627245.1 uncultured Lachnospiraceae bacterium
CATAAAAAAAGCAAGGAAAACCTTGCAAAATAGGGAGAAATTTTAATTGAGATTAGTTAGCAAGTGGCAAACTCGGGAAAGTGTATTGATCCTTTAACTTTTTGGTATCTCGAAAGAAAAACTGCTTGCATTTTTCAAAGGTTGGTGCTATACTGAACAAGCTGAAACGAAAACGATGCGTGGCTCAGCTTGGTAGAGCGCTGCGTTCGGGACGCAGAGGTCGCAGGTTCAAATCCTGTCGCATCGACTCTTGGCAGGGGCAAGCCGGAAATTCTGATAACGGGGTTTCCGGTTTTTTCATTTCTCTTAGAATATAGCATATTTTCAGAAAAAATTGAAGCCAAATTTCCGGGTTTTCATTTACAACTCCATGTGGTATACTTTCTATAAGGGGTAGATGACGATAATCAGTTAGGCGTAGAAATATTTGAAAGCGGCTTAAAGACTAGAAAGGAGCATCAGCAATGAGATGCACAAGTTGTAAAAGTGGCGAAATGTTTGAGAGCAAGACAAGTTACTTCGCGCAGTTAAAGGATTGCTATGTAATTATCGAGAATGTACCCTGTATGAAGTGCAGGCAGTGTGGGGATGTTGTTTTTCGCAGTTCTGTTGTTGAAAAAATAGATGGTATCCTTGACAGTTTAGAAAAGATTGTTAGTAAGATATCAATCATTGATTATGCAAAAGTGGCATAGGAAAGAGAAATTCAGGAAGTGAATAAACAAGCCGAAAAGGAAAGTTAGAGTTGGAGATAGAAGATAAACGAAAAGCGACCGAAATGAGCGGAACAGTCAGAGAAGCGGTCAATTTATTAGAGATACTACCAGAGCAGGAGCAGGATTTTGCGTTAGAGTTTATCAAGAAACCACTACGCATCGACTCTTGGCAGGGGCAAGCCGGAAATCCTAATAACGGGATCTCCGGCATTTTATTTTTCTCTTAGAATAATTTTTTCGGAAAAAATGAAAAAAATTTTTGTCATTTCGTGTAACGCAAACGGTATCCCCAAATTAATGGTATGCGGTTGGAAATGCTTTTATCTTGTGTTATATTAAGTTGACTAAAACAAGATGGAAAAACTCTATTCTGACAAATCAAAGAGGGGAAATCGAACTTGAGGAAATTGATCAGAAGAAGGGCGCAAGAGGGATCTGACGCTGCCGCGCGGATTATTACGAACTATGACGAGGCATTAGAGGCGTTCGGGAACAAGGAAGCAAAGATTTATATAGAAGGGAACGCCTATGATGTGTTCATGGAAATGGTAAGCGAAGAGGAAGGTCTGAGCAGATGGCTGAAAGCGCTCGGAAAGTTTTATACGGGCCCGAACGGACTACATATGCTTTTCCAAACGCTTTACGGGATACGGCCTGAAGAGGGGATTTGTTCTGTCCCCGTGGGTGAAGGCTTTTACCGTTTCGTTCAGGAGATTTCGGAGGAGGATTATCAGAATTATAAAGCAAGAAACAGCAAAAACAAAAAACGATTCGAGTTTGTCCGGATCAGATAATCAGATAACCGCATTCTTTTCTATAAATGCCGCAAGCCTTTTGGAAATAGAGGCCTGCGGCTTTTTGACGGCTGATTTTTGGAAAGTGCGCGCGGAATTTTCGGGTTTTCGTTTGCGGCGTGATATGATATACTCATGGAAACGGCGACATGCTTGAGAGCAAGACAGAAAGGCCGTCTCTTTCTATCGGCAAGGCGATTTTTAAAGAGGCATATTATTACGGATAGGGTATTTATATTACGAAACGGAGGAGAACATGATGAGAAAAATTTGGAAGAGTTTGGTAAGAACATTGTGTTTTGCGCTGCTTCTGGCGGGTATGCCTCTTTTGGGGCAGAGGGTAAACGCGGAGATGACGGCGGTCTCTGTGCAGGAGACGGTCGAGATAAAAGGAATAGACGGGCAGACGTATACGCCGGCGTCTTTTGGAGAGAGCGTGGTCGCGCTGATATTCGGACGCACCAGTTGCGGAAATACGCAGGGGATGATCAGAGCGGCCGAGGAGTCGCTGGCGGGTGGATGCTCCGTGAGGATCGTGCTTCTGTGCGTGGATGATATGGATTCGGGAATGACGAGCTTTGCCGCGGCGCATCCGAATGTTCTTGTGGCAGGACCGCAGTACAACAGCGTGATGTGGGATCTTCTACGCAAATGCGGGCTCTCTGGCGGAGGAAGTATTATGCTTCCGGGGACTTTTCTGATGAATAAAAGCCGGACGATCGTCTTTGCTTCTACCGGTTATGACGGGGACGGACTGAAAGCGGCGCTGACGACGGCTGAGGCGGACACAGGCACGGCTGAGACGCCGGACACAGAGACGTCCGAGAAGGATGATACGAAGGACGATGCGAAGGACGATGGAAAGACGGATGAGAAGGAAGACGGAAAGACAGGCGGGAAGACAGATACAAAAGTCATAAGCCTGAAGAAGCCGCAGTTCACTTCCGCGAAGCGAAAGGCGGGCACGAAGGTTGTGCTCAAATGGAAGAAATCAGTCGGTGCGGACGGCTACGAGATTCAGATGAGCACTTCTAAAAATAAAGGATTTAAGAAGATTAAAAAGGGACTGGCAGGAAAAAAGACATATACGAAGACAGGCGTCTCAAAGAAAAAGAAATATTATTTCAGGATCCGCAGCTACAAGAAGGTGGGAAAGAAAACTCTGTACAGCGCTTGGTCCAAGGTAAAGGCGGTCAAATAAAGGCTCGCCGCGCAAAAAAATGTTGCGCTACGGCGAAAAAGCGATTATAATGTTTAAATGAGTTTGCTGCAGGGAGGCCCGGATATCGGACAAGCCGGAGGGTCTGCCTGCTTACGCCGTATTCATGGCGAAGATTGGAGGAAATTATGAAGAGAGAATTGAGAAGAGCGGCAGCGCTTGGATTGTGCGCAGGCCTTGTACTGGCCTCTCTCGCGGGCTGCTCTAAGAAGGAAAGGATTGATAAGGAGGAGACTGCGATCACAGTGAACGGTGATACGGTTTCTCTCGGTGTGCTGAATTTTGCCGTGCGCTACGATCAGGCAGGTCTTGAGGGCGCATATATGTCGTTTGGGATCACGGATCCGTTTAATCAGGATTTGTTCGGAGCGGGTGAGACGGTCGGTCAGATAGCGGTAGAGCAGGACGTCGAGACGCTGACGCATGCGGTGCTCGCCGAACAGAAGATGGAAGAGTACGGCGTGTCGGTTTCCGACGACGACAAGGCTGCGATCACGGCGGCAGCGACGGCATTTATGGAAGCAAACGACGCGGAAACGCTTGAGGAGATCGGCGTGACGCAGGAGATCGTGGAGCGCTATCTGGAGCTGGAAATGATCCGGCACAGAGTAGAGCCGAAGATGACAGAGGATGTTGATACAGAAGTTTCCGATGAAGAAGCCGCGCAGAGAAGAATTGAGTATGTGCTGTTCAGCCCGGTGACCGAGGAGGAGGCTGAGACGGAATCTGAGTCTGAGGAGGTCACGCCGGCTGAGACGGAGCAGGCTGCCGAGGCAGCGACCGAGGCGGGCGAGAGCGAATCTTCGCTGGAGGAAGCTTCTCTGGTGAGAGAAGACTCGACGATGACGGCTTCCGCCGACGAGACAGAGAGCGCGGAGACCGAGGCCGAAACGACGGCTGCCGAGACGGAAGTCGAGACGGAGACGGAGACAGAGGATCCGGAGACGGCCGAGGCTATGGCGAAAGCGCTTGCTCAGGCCGAGGAGTTCCTTGCGAAAGTGCAGTCGGGAGAAGATTTCCAGACCGCAGCGGATGAGCTTGGCAAGCATGCAAACGAGGCGACGCTTGATGCGGATTATTATGTATCGGAGGTCGCGGAGGCGACGGAAGGTCTTGCGGATGATACGCTCATAGAGACGCCGATCAAGACGGACAGCGGCTACTATGTCGTGCGTGTGATTTCACAGCTCGACCGCGAGGCGACGGACGCCGAGAAGGAGAACATTGTCGAGCAGCGAAAGTCAGACCGTATGACAGAGCTCTATGATGAATGGGCGGAGGCAGGAGAGATTACCCAGAACGAGGAAGCCATTGCCCAGATCGTGTTTGATTATACGCTGATGACGCCGGAGACCGAGCCCGAGACGGAAGCTCAGACGGATGTGACTCCGGCTGAGACGGAGCAGGAAGCGCAGACAGATGTGACTCCGGCCGAGACAGAAGCGTAGGCTGATACAGTCTGAGCGAGACAGAGCAGGAAGCGAAAGCAGATGAGGCTCCGGTTGGGACAGAAGACAGAGCGGCGGAGCCGAGGCAGATGGTTTGAAGTAGAAATTATACACAGGGGGATGTCTGAAAGGTACGGGATTAAGCGCCAATACCGGACGGACTTCCTCCTGTTGTGCGTAAATAGGATGCTTTTTCGGTTGCCCCTTCTTGTATCTGGTGATATACTTTATAAAACAGCGAAGCTGTTTTCTCATCCCGCAGGGATTTGAATTACGGGGTGCCCTAGGGGCATACTTTACATGATAGAGGACAGAACATTTTGCCGTCCCTTCGGATGGCGGAACGGAGAGAGAAATGCAGCGGCACAGAGGAAACATTTTTTTGATCGGATTCATGGGCGCGGGGAAGTCTACGGTCGCGCGCGAGCTGCAGAGCGTGTACGGGATGCGTCTGATCGAGATGGACGAGCAGATAGAGGCGCAGGAGAAAATGCCGATTTCGGAGATCTTCGCAACACGCGGGGAGGAATACTTCAGGCAGCTTGAGACCGATCTGCTGGAGAGCCTGCGGCAAGAGGAGAACACGGTGGTCTCGTGCGGAGGAGGCGTGCCGATGCGGGAGCGCAATGTCGAGGCAATGCGGGGAAGCGGCAGGATCGTTTATCTGAGCGCGGCTCCCGAGACGGTCTATGAGCGGGTGCGCCATTCGCACAATCGTCCGCTCCTCGAAAATAATATGAATGTGGAGTACATTAAGGGTTTGCTGGAGGCGCGGCTTCCGCGGTATCTGGCGGCGGCGGATCTGACGGTTCGTACGGACGGTCGCAGCGTGAAGGAGATCTGCGAAGAGATACTGCGGGAAAGGACGGACGAATCCTGAGCTGTCTGCCGTCAGACGCGGAGTAATCTGGTAATGATGGGCTGGGGAGAATATTATGGACAAGTCGGACGCGACATCACGAAGACAGACGCCGAGAAGGGGCGTATACACCGGGGAGGGCTACCATGCCCCGGAAAGAAGAGCCGAAAGAGGTTCGGAAGCGCACGGCGCTTCGTCGGCAGGCGATTTGCAGAAAAAGCTTACCGTGCGCCGGAGAAAGAAATACAGAAGGATTCTGCTGGCGCTGGGATCCTTTTTGGCAGCGGTGTACGTGGCGGCGGCGGTTTACTTCGGATTTCATTTTTACAGCGGGACGGAATTTTTCGGAATCGACTGCAGCCGGAAGACGACCGAACAGGTAAAGGCGGAGGCGGAAGAGAAGCTTGACAGGTATGTGCTGGAGATCGGCGAGCGCGACGGTCAGACAGAGACGATTTCCGCGCAGCAGATTGGGCTTGTCTTTGAAGACAGCGCCGGTATTGACCGTTTGATGAAAGCGCAGAGATCCTACATTTGGCCTGTGATGCTTTTGCTGGAGCGGGAGTCGATCGGTTCCGTGGCGTTTTCATACGACCGGGACATGGCGCAGCAGGCGGTGAACGGTCTGGCATGCATGGACAATGCGCGCTGGGTCGCGCCTCGGGACGCGTATGTGGGGATTACGGACTCCGGCTATGAGGTCGTGAAAGAGGTTATGGGGACGACGGTCGACCGGGAGCGGGTAAGTCAGGCAGTGCTTGCCGCGCTGGACGCAGGGGAGACCGATCTGTCGCTCGACGCGCAGGGATGCTACGTGAATCCACAGCTATATTCGGATGACGAGAAGCTGAATCACGACGCGGAGGCGAAGAGCGCTCTTGCCCGTGCGAAGATTACGTATGATTTCGGCGACCGGCAGGAGATCGTGGATACCTCCGTGATCGACGGATGGATCGTTGAGCTCGAGGACGGTACGTTTACGATCGATGAAATGCGCGCGGCGCAGTATGTGGCCGAGCTTGCCGCCAAATATGACACATTCGGGCTGACAAGGCAGTTTTATACCTCGATCGGAACGGTGGAGACGCTTACCGGAGGAGACTACGGCTGGTGCATGGATCAGGATGCGACGCTGACGGCTCTTCTGAAGGCTTTGGACGAAGGGTATCAGGGAATGATGGAGCCGGAGTATCTCTATACGGCGATGAGCCGCGATACGAACGATATCGGTTATACCTATGTGGAGGTCTGCATTTCGCAGCAGAGAATGTGGTGCTACAAGGACGGGAATCTGATCGTGGATACGCCGGTCGTCACGGGAAACCCGAACAAGGGCAACGGGACTCCGTCGGGCGGCGTCTGGGCGATCGACGCCAAGATGCGGGATTATGTGCTGAAGGGCGAGGGATATACGGCTCCGGTGGATTACTGGATGCCGTTCAATGACGACGTCGGGATCCACGATATGCAGGCGCGGGCGCAGTTCGGAGGGACGATCTATCTGAGCAACGGGTCGCACGGCTGTGTCAACACGCCTTATGAGCAGGCGCAGACGATTTACAATGCGGTGTCGATCGGGACGCCGGTGATCGTCTACGAGTAAAAACCGCTGACGGACAGACCCTGCGGGTTCCGTATTTGTGGCTGAGACTGAAAAAATGCAGCCGGAAAGGAACGCCGGGGCGGATGGGAGACTATTTTGGCAGAATATAAGAAGCGGTACATCAAAATTCCGAAAAAGGCGGAGCACATTCTTCAGGTCCTGCATCAGAACGGATATGAAGCGTATGTGGTCGGCGGCTGCGTGCGCGATTCGATTCTCGGACGTGAGCCGGAGGACTGGGATATCACGACCTCCGCATCGCCGCAGCAGGTGAAGGGGCTGTTCTCGAGGACCGTGGATACCGGCATCGAGCACGGCACGGTGACGGTTCTGATGGAGGGGGAAGCGTTTGAGGTGACGACGTATCGGATCGACGGGATCTATGAGGATTGCCGGCACCCGAAGGAGGTCGTGTTCACCTCGGAGCTTCTTGAGGATCTGAAAAGACGCGATTTTACGGTCAATGCGATGGCGTATTCGCAGGAGAGCGGGCTGGTGGACGAGTTTGGCGGATTGCAGGATATGGAAAGCCGGACGATCCGCTGTGTCGGCGACCCGAGGGAGCGGTTTTCGGAGGATGCGCTGCGCATGATGCGGGCGATCCGCTTCGCGGCGCAGCTCGGATTTTCCGTGGATCCCTGTACGGAGGCGGCCGTACGGGAGATGGCGCCGAATCTTGCGCGCATCAGCGCGGAACGGATCCGGACGGAGCTGGTGAAGCTTCTCGTCTCGCCGAACCCGCATTGGCTTCGCCTTGCCTACGAGTGCGGAATCACGGCGGTCGTTATGCCGGAATTTGATCGAATCATGCGGCAGAGACAGAACAATCCGCATCACGCGTACACGACGGGGGAGCATACGCTGCTCGCGCTGCGCAATATTCCGCCGAAGAGTACGCTGCGGCTGACGATGCTGTTTCACGATATGGGAAAGCCGGAGGTATTTTCTACGGATGCCGACGGAAAGGATCATTTTCACGGGCATGCGCCTCACAGCGAACGGATTGCGCTGGACATCATGAGGCGGCTCAAATTCGACAACGATACGATTCGCGCGGTGCGGTGTCTGGTGCGCAATCACTCGCGCTATCCGCGGCTTTCGGCGTGGGATGTGCGCGTCTGCGCGTATGAGATCGGACCGGAGCTGTTCGACGATTTCTTGCTGGTCAAGCGGGCGGATATCACGGCGCATCACCCGGATATTATCTCGGATACGCTGAATTATCTGCAGGAGGTGGAGCGTATCTGGAGGGATATCTGCGCGCGCGGCGACTGCCTGTCGCTGCATGATCTCAGGCTGTGCGGCCGGGACTTGATCGCGGACGGAATGCAGCCGGGCCCTGCGATCGGAGCGCTTTTGCAGAAGCTTCTGGAGGAAGTGCTTGAAGAGCCGCAGCGCAACGAACGAGAATATCTGCTCGCGCGCAGCCGGATTCTGCGTGCGGAGGCTTGATGGAAGAGGGAGAAGCCGATCCGATGGGTGCGTGCCTGTGAGGGAGGCGACGCGCAGAGGCGACAGAGAAAGAGCCGATCCGATGGGTGCGTGTCTGTGAGGGAGGCGGCGCACAGAGGCGGCAGAGAAAGAGCCAATCTGACGGGTGCGGTTTTGTGAGAGAGGCAGCGCACAGAGGCGATAGAGAGACAATACCGGGAGGAAATGTGAGATGAAATCTCCGCTTACAACTTTATGCTATATAGAGAAAGACGGATGTTATCTGATGTTGCATCGTGTCAGCAAGAAGAATGACGTCAACAAAGACAAATGGATCGGCGTCGGAGGTCATTTTGAGGAGGGCGAGAGTCCGGAGGAATGTCTGCTGCGCGAGACGCTTGAGGAGACAGGGCTTGTGCTGAAGAAGTGGCGTTTTCGCGGGATCGTGACGTTTCTCGCGGACGATTGGCCGGTGGAGTATATGTGTCTGTACACGGCGGATGAGTTCGAGGGAGAGCTGAAGGAGTGCGATGAGGGAACGCTGGAATGGGTTCCGAAGGCGGAGCTGTCACGGCTGAATCTCTGGGAGGGCGACAAGCTTTTCCTGCGGCTGCTTGCCGAGGACGCGCCGTTTTTTTCGATGAAGCTCACGTACTGCGGCGACAGGCTTGTGTCTGCATCGCTGGACGGAAGGGCGCTTACTTGGCGCGAAGATTGACGCTGCCGAAGCGCGTGGGAAATACGAGGAGGATATTATGAAAAAAACATCGGTGAAAAATCCCCTGCTGCTGTTTTTGACGGCGGTGATCTGGGGAGTTGCTTTTGTTGCGCAGAGCGTCGGCATGGAATATGTCGGGGCTTTTACATTTAATTTTACACGCTGTATCATCGGCGGCCTTGTGCTGATCCCGTGCATTCTGTTTCTGGATTGGCTGAAGAAAAAAGACGAGGAGAAAGCGGACGCGGCAAAGGAAGAAACGGACGGGAGCGGGGACAGGACTTCGCTCAAAACGCTGATTGCCGGCGGCATCTGCTGCGGCACGGCGCTCTGTGTGGCGAGCAATTTGCAGCAGTTCGGCATTAAGTATACAACGGTCGGGAAGGCCGGTTTCATCACGGCGATGTATATCGTTCTGGTTCCGTTGCTCGGAATCTTCCTGAAGAAGAAGGTCGGACTCAAGGTGTGGATCAGCGTGGCGCTCGCGGTGGCCGGACTTTATCTGCTCTGCATTACGGAGGGCTTTTCGCTCGGATGGGGAGATTTTCTGGTGCTCTTGTGCGCAGGCGTGTTTTCCGTTCACATTTTGGTAATCGATTACTTCTCCCCGAAGGTGGACGGCGTGAAAATGTCGTGCATCCAGTTTTTTGTGTGCGGCCTGCTCTCGGGCGTCGGGATGCTGATCTGGGAGAAACCGGAGATTTCTGCGATCTTGCGTGCATGGATGCCGATCCTGTATGCGGGAGTGATGTCCTGCGGCGTTGCGTACACGCTGCAGATCGTAGGGCAGAAGGGGATGAATCCGACGGTCGCGTCGCTGATCCTGAGTCTCGAATCCGTAGTGTCTGTAATTGCCGGCTGGCTTTTGCTGGGACAGAGGCTGAGCGCGCGTGAGCTGTCGGGCTGTGTGCTGATGTTTGCGGCCATTATTCTCGCTCAGCTTCCGCAGAAGGAGAAATCATGAGAGCCGGATCCGACCAGAAGCCGAGGATCGGCTGTATGCTCTGCCCGCGGGCGTGCGGGGCGGATCGTGCGGGCGGAAAGCGCGGACGGTGCGGCGTGGATGAGTGGATCCGGGTCGCGCGGGCGGCGCTCCACATGTGGGAGGAGCCGTGTATTTCAGGCGATGAAGGCTCCGGCGCCGTATTCTTTTCCGGCTGTCCGCTCGGCTGCGTCTATTGTCAGAATCGGGAGATTTCGCGGGGAGAGCGCGGCACGGTGATCTCCGTGGAACGGCTTGCGGAGATTTTTCTGGAGCTGCAGCAGCAGAAAGCGAACAACGTCAATCTGGTGACGGCGGGGCATTATCTGCCGCAGGTGCGCGAGGCGCTTCTGCTGGCAAAGGAGCAGGGCCTTGAGATCCCGATCGTCTACAACAGCAGCGCCTATGAGACACCGGAGGCATTGCGGCGTTTGGACGGTCTGGTGGACGTGTATCTGCCCGATCTTAAATACTTGGATCCGGAGCTTGCCGCAAAATATTCGAACGCTCCGGATTATCCGGAAATTGCGACGGCGGTAATTCGCGAGATGGTGCGGCAGAGACCGCGGCCGTGTTTTGACGAGCGCGGGATCATGACGTCGGGCGTTATCGTAAGACATCTTCTGCTTCCCGGGCAGGTGCGTGAGGCGAAGAAGATTATAGAGTATCTGCACAGTGAGTACGGCGATCGGATTTACATCAGCATGATGAACCAGTATACGCCGGTACCGGCGGTGAAGGATGAACCGCTGCTCGGTCGCCGTGTGACGAAACGCGAATACGAGAGGCTTCTCGCATACGCAGGAGAGCTCGGTATAGAGCAGGGCTTCTATCAGGAAGGGGAAACCGCGAAGGAGAGCTTTATCCCGGAGTTCGGCGGTCAGGGCGTGCTCAAGGCGGAACGGAAACACGTCTTATGAAGGGAAAGAGAAGCGAACTTCGGTCAGGGTGTGCTCAAAGCGGAATGGAAACACGTCTTATGAAGGGAAAGAGAAGCGAACTTCGGTCAGGGTGTGCTCAAAGCGGAACGAAAAATACGTATATAGAAGAGGAATCGGATGGAGAGAGGGAAAACAGCAAAGACTTCCGGGTATCAGTGCCCGGTGCAAAAGCGCTGCGGCGGCTGTCAGCTTCTGCACCTGCCCTATGAGGAGCAGCTTGCGCTCAAGCAGAAGCAGGTGGAGCGGCTTTTGAAGCCGTATTGTCGTGTGCGCAGGATCACGGGGATGGAAGACCCGCTTCACTATCGGAACAAGGTGCACGCCGCGTTCGCGCACAGAAGGGACGGCACGATCGTCTCAGGAATCTACGAAGAGGGGACGCACAAGGTCGTGCCGGTGGATGCGTGCCTGCTGGAGAATGAGAAGGCGGACGAGATCATCCGGACGATCCGCGGTCTGCTCAGATCCTTCAAGATCAAGACGTATGACGAAGACAGTGGGTACGGCTTGCTGCGGCACGTCATGGTCCGCACGGCGCATCAGACAGGGCAGGTAATGGTTGTTTTGGTGCTTGGCTCGCCGATCCTTCCGTCCAGAAACAATTTTGTCAAGGCGCTGCGCGCGGCGCACCCGGAGATCACGACGGTGGTTCTGAATGTGAACGACCGCAGGACCAGCATGGTGCTCGGCGAGAAAGAGACGGTGCTTTACGGAAAGGGCTATATTGAAGATGTGCTCTGCGGACGCCGATTCCGTATTTCGGCAAAATCGTTTTATCAGGTAAACTCGGTCCAGACGGAGGCGCTCTATGCGAAAGCGATCGAGCTTGCGGGACTTAGCGGAAACGAGCGCGTCATTGACGCGTATTGCGGAATTGGAACGATCGGACTGATCGCGGCGGACAAAGCCGGAGAGGTGATCGGCATCGAGCTGAACCATGACGCGGTGCAGGACGCGATCCGCAATGCAAGGGCGAATAATGTGAAAAACATCCGCTTCTACGAAAATGACGCCGGGCGCTTCATGGTCGGAATGGCAGAGCAGGAAGCCGGCGCGGACGTCGTGTTCATGGATCCGCCGCGCACGGGCAGCGACGAGGCGTTTCTGTCCTCAGTCGTGAGGCTTGCTCCGAAGCGTGTTGTCTACATCTCCTGCAATCCGAAAACGCAGGCCCGGGATCTGGAATATCTGACGAAGCACGGATACCGCGCGCAGGAGGCGTGGCCGTATGATATGTTTCCTTTCGTGGACTATGCAGAGACGGTGGTTCTCTTGACCCGCCAAAATAGGTTATGATAAAAGTGCGAATTGCAAATAAAAAGAGAAAAGGAGAAACAGCTATGGCATTTTTGAACGTGGAATTTTATTCACAGGCGCTAATCCGCCCCGTTACTTTCAAGATGTTCCTTCCCAATGACCCGAGGGATGGAAAAAACATAGGGAAGATCCGGACGCTATTTTTGCTGCACGGCTTTACGGGAGCATCAGGTTGGTGGGGCAACGAACAGCTTGCGGAAAAGTATCGGGTGGCATTGGTGATGCCAAATGGGGAAAATTCTTTCTATCTGGACGGGATCTCTTCAGGACACAAATTTGCCACTTTTTTGGGAGAGGAACTTGTGCAATATCTGCGCTGTACTTTTGGTCTGGCGGAGGGTTCCGACGAAACCGGGATCTGCGGTTTGTCTATGGGAGGATTCGGAGCATTGCGCACGGCGTTGGCATATCCGGATACTTTTGGCATGGCGGGAGCTATGTCATCGGCTTTGATTATGCATCAGATTGCCCATATGAAGCCCGGGGAGTCTGATCCGATGGCGAATTATGAATATTATCGGGAATGTTTCGGGAATCTGGAGGAGGTGGAAAACAGTGATGCCAATCCGGAGATATTGGTAGATCGGCTGAAAGCCTCTGGGCATACGCTGCCGAAGATTTATATGTGTTGCGGCACAGAGGATTTTCTGCTGGAGCATAACCGGAGTTTTCACAGATTTTTGACAGACCGGAAAGTGCCCCACGTTTACAAAGAAGCTCCGGGTGGGCACGACAGTGTATTTTGGGATGCACATACGCCCCGCATTATAGAGTGGATGTTTGGCGGAAAGGCGTAAAGTTTACAGTGTAATTTCCTGCTTACCTTACTTGAAATACATAAGAGTGGTCATTACTGTAGTTATGTGATAAAATATTAAATCTTAAGAATATTTGTCTTGCAAAAGCAGAACGCATGTTCTATAATAGATATATAGTTAGATGAAGATTAAAGAAAAAATATTATATATTGAGTCTAAGAAAATATGGAGAAAATGAACCATGTTTAACAAATTAATTGAAGTAATAAAAAATCTGGCTGTAAAGGAATTTAAAGATGCAACATTGGAAGTACGAAGATTTATTGATGATATGCCGGAAGAAACCTTTAAATTTATTGTAAGACAAATCGGAACGATTCCAGAGAATATTGAGCATGATTCAACAGAGGAGAAATTGTATTCTAAGGCTTCTGATATCGTATTAGCTAGATGCTTTCGCTTATTGGGTCTGGCGGCTCGGGCGATAGATGAAAGAGCAGACAGTGCAGATATTTTAGCTGAAAGCATATCTGGATACAACTATAGTTTAGTAGCGGATGCTAAATGCTTTCGTTTGAGTAGGACTGCTAAAAATCAAAAAGATTTTAAAGTTAGTAATTTGAGTGACTGGAGAGGGTCGGAGAATGAGTATGCTGTGCTGGTTGCACCGTATTTTCAGTATCCACAGGCGGTGAGCCAGATATATTCGAAAGCATTAGATAATAATGTCTGTTTGTTATCATGGGAACATATTTCAATATTGTTAGAGAGAAATATAAAAGAAACTGATGTTTTGTCACTTGAATCGTTATGGAATGCTTCTCTGATGATTTCCAGAGACAAATCGTTGAGTTTTTCTAATGCTAAATGTTGTTTCTTGCCTAAAATGGATTCATATGTAGCCAAAAAAGCAGGAATGTCCGATACAGAATATAGAAAGACTTTAGAAGATTATAAAAATACAATAATATACAGGGGAAGAGTGGAGATTGATTACTGGAATGAACGAATAGAAGAAATAAAAAAATACACCAGAGAAAAGGCAATCGAAGAATTAATTAAAGCAAAGAAATTAGAAGAGAAAATTAGTGTAATTGCCACATATATAAATAAACTTAGCAGGTAGGTTGACAAAGTATGAGTAGGATAGAACTGGGAGATTCAATACAACTGATTAAAAGCGTTGAAGCTGAGTCTGTTCACTTAATTTTATCAGATATTCCATATGGTATAAATTATGATGAGTGGGATGTGTTACATAATAATACAAATAGCGGACTTCTAGGAAAAAGCCCGGCGCAAGAAAAATCAGGTAGCATATTTAAGACAAGGGGAAAACCTTTAAATGGATGGTCACAGGCAGATAGAAATATTCCGTTGGAGTATTATCAGTGGTGCTCATTATGGGCGGAGGATTGGTTAAGAGTTTTGAAGCCGGGGGCAAGTTGCTTTATTTTTGCAGGTAGGCGATTAGCGCACAGATGTATTTGTGCAATGGAAGATGCTGGTTTTATATTTAAAGATATGATTTCATGGGAAAAGGAAACGGCGGCATATCGAGCACAGCGAGTAAGCAGTGTGTTTGAGAGGAGAAATGATAAAGAAAATAGCATTGCATGGGAGGGATGGAAAATAGGAAATCTTAGGCCGTTGTTTGAGCCTATTTTATGGTTTATGAAACCATATCCGCAGGGAAGTACATTGACTGATAATATTTTAAAGTATTCAGTTGGAGCATTTAACGAAAATGAATTGAAAAAATTGGCCTCGTTAAATGAAGGTATGGAAATATGCTCTAATATTATAAAGGTGCGGACCCAAAGAACAGACAGAGGTTTACATCCTACGCAAAAAGCCGTTAAATTAATGGAAGTTTTGATCTCACTTGTTACAAAAGAGGGACAAACCGTGCTTGATCCGTTTTGCGGTTGCGGGACTACGCTGGTTGCAGCAAGAAATTTGAATCGGGAATACATAGGATTTGAAATAAATGAAGAATACTATAATAATATCTTGCTGAGAATGAAGGGATAAAATGAGGGGATTACAAATTGATTTTTCTGCCCCGATAAATGAGGGCGATACAGAATTAACAACAATGGGATGTAGACATACAAACCCAGATATATGTAAAAATAATGGAATCCAAAATATTTGTGCTTTTGTGTCGGATGATCATATATGCAAAAGACCTTCACGTGCGTGGAAGAAAAAGTATATTCAGTTGTCATCGGAAACAAGAACAAGTTAAAATAGGAAAAGGAGGCGCCGTAGCACCTCCTTTCTGATAAAATGGATTGAATCATATGATATGATAGCAGTAATTTTGTAAGCTCTTTTTTGGTGTCGGTGGAAAAGCTGACTACGCTTACCGGCCTACAATGATCAGTTTATGGTTTATGCCCGGCCCAGCTTTTCGGCAAAGCGGTGCAGCGAATCCGGGATACGGATCGTCTGCGGACATACTTTTTCGCAACTGTGACAGGCGACACAGCATTCCGGCTGTTTGTCTGCGGCAATGGAGGAAAGTCCCATGGGAGCGATGAAATCTCCGGAACCCGCCACGACAGCCTCATTGTAGAGCTTCAGCAGGAACGGGATATCCAGTCCCTGCGGACAGTGGCTCACGCAATAGTGGCAGCCTGTGCAGGGAACCGTGGTGCGGGCAATCATGTCGTCCGCTACGCTGAGAATCAGCTCCGTTTCCTTTTCGTTCAACGGCTTCTTCTCCGCAAAAGTCGCGATATTGTCCCGTATCTGCTGCATGTTCGACATGCCGGACAAAATCATAGTCACGCCCGGAAGTGTCTGCAGGAAACGGAATGCCCATGCGGGGACATTCTCGTCCGGTCTGGCTTCTTTCAGGCGGGCTTCAAATTCACTGTCGAGCGTGGCGAGCTGACCGCCGCGGACCGGCTCCATGACCCAGATCGGAATGTTCCGGCTGTTCAGAAGCTCCACCTTTCCCTCCGCGTTCTGGAATTTATAATCGAAATAGTTCAGCTCGATCTGACAGAATTCCATGTTCTCTCCATAGGCATCCAGAAACTTTTTCATGCAGTCGAGGTTGCCGTGCGTGGAAAAGCCGAGATGCCGGATGCGGCCGTTCTTTTTCTGCTCCATGAGATAATCGTAGATCCCGTATTTCGGATCGAGATAGGCGTCCACGTTCATTTCGCAGACGTTGTGAAACAGGTAGAAATCAAAATAATCCACCTGACATTTTTTCAGTTGCTCCTCGAAAATTTCCTTCACCTTCGGCATGTTGTTGAGATCGTATCCCGGAAACTTGGTCGCGAGGAAGAAGCTGTCCCGCGGGTATTTTTTCAGGATCTCGCCGACGACCCGTTCCGATTCTCCGTTGTGGTAGCCGTAGGCCGTGTCGTAGTAATTGACGCCCGACTCCATGGCATAGCCGATCATTTCCTCGGCAGTCTTCACATCGATCTTTCCGTCGTTGCCGTCTGTCACCGGCAGTCTCATATTTCCCATACCGAGCGCAGACAATTTCATTCCCTGAAATTCATTGTAAAGCATACTGTTACCTCCCGAGTAAATTTTTTGTCCGCAGTGCGGACGTGCCTTGATGAGAATATCATATCATCAGAAAGAATTGGATGCAAGCGGAAGATGAATGAGACATGGACTGTGAATTGACAAAAGAAAACGGACGATAGTAAAATACAGAGAGAATGTATCAAAAACCCGAAAGGAGAAAGCGAATATGAAAATTACATGGATCGGACATTCCTGCTTCAAAATCGAATCAAAGGGGTATACGGTGATAATGGATCCTTATGAGGACGGATCCGTGGACGGTCTGAAGCCCGTGAGGGAGGAGGCGGACTTGGTCCTCTGCAGCCACGAGCACAGAGACCACAACGGGCGCTCCTGTGTTGCTCTGCGGGAAGGGCATCCGTCGCCGTTTGCGATTGAGAAGATTGCGACATATCATGATGACGAGAAGGGGACCAAGCGCGGGCCAAATACCATTCATATCCTTGATGACGGGGAGTGCAGGGTGGCGCACTTCGGAGATCTGGGCTGTGCGCTTACGCCGGAACAGGCGGACAGACTTCGGGATCTGGACGCTGCGCTGATTCCTGTAGGCGGATTTTTCACGATCGACGCAGGGCAGGCACGGAAGCTGGCGGAGGAGATCCGTCCGGGAATTGTTGTGCCTATGCATTACAGGAACGGGAACTTCGGCTTTGAGGTGTTGGGGACGGTGGATGCGTATACCGCGCTCTGCCCTCAGGCGCAGTTGTCCGCAGGCAGCGTGCTGGAGATATCGAAAGATCAGAAGGAGAAGGACCGTACCGTGGTATTGACGCCGCAGAATGCTATGTAAATGATTGAGGAAATAAACAGGTAAGCTCTCGAAACGGAACGTGAAGGGATGTATTCCATGAGGTGAATGATTAAAGAAATGAACAGGTAAAAATAAATTATCCGAAGGATCCGGTTGCCTTTGGCTGTACAGATTTTTGCACAGCGATTGATGTAAACTGACAGCATCAAAAGCAAGGGAGGACCGGTAAATGAAAGGATATTTGACAGGAAACGGCTACATGGGATACGTGGAGGGCAGGTATATTCTGTTTGCCAGTGAATCGGAGTATTATGATTATCTGGAGAGCAGGAGGGAGGAGTAGTGACGTCGGCGCTTGGCTGACCGTTCGATTTTGACGACAGCGGGTATCCGAACTATTGCGTCAACGGATATCCGGACGGATTTGATTTTTGAGATGCAAACATTTATAATATGATTTGCGGAAAGTCGACAGAAAGGATGGCCTGTTTATGGCGGCATTGGATCAGAAGCTTCGCACGCTCTACCTTATGGATATCATGCTGGAGCGCACGGACGACACACATATGCTGAACGCTTCGCAGCTTTGCGAAATCCTTGAGCGGGAGTATTCTATCAGCACGGATCGCAGGACGATCTATGCGGAGATGGAGACGCTGACAAGGTACGGGCTGGACGTGCAGCAGAAGAAAGGAAAGAATCCCGGCTACTACATCGGCGCGCGGGAGTTTGAGCTGCCGGAGCTGAAGCTTTTGGTGGACGCGGTGCAGTCGTCGAAGTTCATCACGGAGAGCAAGTCGCGCGAGCTGATCAAGAAGCTGGAAAAGCTCTGCTGCCGGACGGACGCTGCGATCCTGTCAAAGCAGGTCTTTATCGTGAACCGCCTGAAGGCCGAGAACGAGACCATCTACTATAACGTGGACTACATACACAACGCGATCTATGAGAACAGGGAGATTTCGTTCCAGTACGCGGAGTGGACGATGCAGAAAAAGTTTCATTTGAAGAAGAACGGCGTCCGCTACGTAGTCAGTCCGTGGGCGCTTACATGGGACGATGAGAACTACTATCTGGTGGCGTATGACGACGCGGCCGGGCAGATTCGGCACTATCGCGTCGACAAAATGCAGCACACGGAAATTCTGGAGACGGAGCGCAAGGGCGAGGAGCCCTTCCGGAATTTTGACCTCGCCAAGTTCGCCAAGAAAACATTCGGGATGTACGGCGGACATGACGAGGAAGTGACGCTTGTGTGCGAGAAGCACTTTGCCGGGATCATGATTGACCGTTTCGGCCATGACGTCTGGCTTGTCCCGACGGATGAGGAGCATTTCCGGATTCGGGTGCTTGTGTCGGTGAGTCCGCAGTTTTTCGGGTGGCTGACCGGCATCGGACCGGGCGTGAAGATCGAGAGCCCGCAATGCGTCCGTGAAGAATATAAGGGATACCTGCAGGACGTGCTCGAAAATTATTGAGGAGTGTTTGCAATGAAAAAAACGAAGCTGGCGGTCTTGTTTCCCGGGATCGGGTATACGTGCGACAAGCCTCTGCTGTATTACGGCGGCAGGCTTGCGGCTTTTTGCGGCTATGAGGTGAAGCCGGTTCCCTACGGGAATTTTGAGCCGGGAATAAAAGGAAATCCGAAGAAGATGGAAGAAGCGTTTCGCAGCGCCTTGGATCAGGCGGAGGAGATCCTGAAGGGCGTCAATCTTGCGGACAGGGAGCTGTTGTTCATTTCGAAAAGCATCGGGACGGCCGTGGCCGCGGCCTATGCGATTCGGCATGGCCTGCGGGTAAAGAGCGTCTCTTTCACTCCGGTAGAGCAGACCTTTTTGTATGCCCGAGGTGAGGGCATTATGTTTCACGGCACGGCGGATCCGTGGGCGAGAGATTCTGCGAAGATCCACGAAGGCTGTGAGCGAATCGGACAGCGGCTGTATCTGGTAGACGGAGCAAATCACTCGCTGGAGACGGGAAATATAGAGACGGATCTCTGCAATCTGCAGACGGTCATGGCGCAGGTAAAGGACTATATCGGGTATCGTTTTTGGGGCTGGGAGAAGGCGGACGTCCATCCGGCCTATCCGGAATATGAGGCGGTCAAAGATCCGAGAGCGCTTTATGATATCCTGACCGGCCTCTGGTGTGCGGAGACCTGCGCGCCGCGGATGCGAGCCGACTGGATGCCGGAGAACAAAACGCTCGGGCAATGTTCGATCACGGCGTTTCTGGCGCAGGACATCTTTGGAGGAAAGGTATACGGAATTCCGATGCCGGGCGGAAATTTCCATTGCTATAATGTAGTCGGGGACTGTGCGTTCGATCTGACGAGCGAGCAGTTTGGCGGCAGGACTTTGTCCTATCGAAAAAGTACGGAACAGCTTCGCGAGGCGCATTTTGCGAAGACGGAGAAGCGGGAGAGGTACGAATATCTGAAAGAGCAGCTCGAAAAAGCGCTGCGCGCAAAGTGACCGGGTCGGGAAGGTGATGAGGGATGTCTGATTTTGACAAGGCAAGGATGAAAGAGTATCTGGAGAAATTCAGAGAAAATTCTGGGAGCGCAAAAATACTGCGGTACCGGACCGGTCTGGAGAAGCTGGATCAGTATTTGAGCGGAGGGCTTCAGGCCGGACTCACGGTGCTCGGCGCGGTCCCGAGCCTCGGAAAGACGACGCTGGCGCTGCAGATCGCAGAGACGATTGCGAAAAGCGGGACGCCGGTCATTTATTATTCTTTGGAGGTGTCTGCAGAGTGGATTTTCATGAAGGCGGTTAGCAGGCAGATGTTCTTGGACAGTGAGCTGAACGGGCGGGCGTGTCCGTCGGCGAACGAGCTGCGCCGCGTCTGGACGGGGAAGGAAGAAGCGATTCTGTCCTCGCTCGAAAAGCTGCAGGCGGGCGCGGAGAATCTGTATATCGTCACAAGCAATCAGGGACGGGCGCTGACGGCGCAGTTCATCACAGACGATGTAAATGAGTTTATCAAAGAAAAAGGGAAACGGCCGGTTGTCTTTATCGATTATCTGCAGTTGCTTTCTCCGGACGACAAGACCTCCTATCAGGACAACCGCCGGAGCACGGACGTAGTGATCGAGAAGCTGAGTACGCTTGCCAGAGGTAAAAATCTGCCGGTCTTCCTGATCAGCTCTCTGAGCCGTTCTTCGTACGACACGCCGGCGCGGATGCAGGACTTTAAGGACAGTGGGTCGATCGAATACTCGGCGGATGTGCTGTTGGAAATGCAGATGTGCGCGGTCCGGGAGGGAAAGAAAAGCGCGAGAGCCATGAAAAAGTCCATACGTGACGTTGAGCTGGTGATCCTGAAACAGCGTTACGGAGAATGCGGGGAGGACGTTGCGGTTCGCCTGTCCTACTATCCCAAATTTAATCTTTTCTTGGACGGTCAGCCAGAGAAAAAGGGACAGGATGAGGACAGAAAACGGCAGCGGTCGTTTTTTATCAATAATTCGCTGGTGATGAACAGAATCCGGAAGGACGATTACCGCGTCGGCGGAGAGGGAAATACGGATGCGGAGACGCCGACATCTTTCGCAATTTCGGATCATATTGATTCTTATGACTGCGCGATTCTGGATGCGATCTATACGCTGATACACGAAAATCCGGGGAAGCGGAGCTTTCATGCGAGGGGCGTCTACACGCTTCTTGCCGGAGAGCCGAAGAGCGTTTCCGGCGACAGCCGTCAGGAAATCGAAAACCGCGTCAGACGCATGGAAAAAATCCGGATCTCGATTGCGCATGAAAAGGATAACAAAAGAAAGGAATATGCGGGAAGCCTCCTTCCGGTGACACAAAGGGGAGGAGATCAGACCGTATTCTGTTTCCGAAAGGGGGAGGAAATGCCCCTTTATCAGTATGCCGAGGACTGCAGACATTTCCAGCGCTTCCCGAGGGAGCTGCTGCAGGTGACCGAGGCGGATCCGCGCAAGCCCGATGCGCGCAGGCCGATCAGGAACGACAAAACGAGAATACAACTGAAGGTATTTCTCATGAATCAGATCGATTTCAGGCGGTATAAGGGATACGAAAATATGAGATATGACGCGATATTCGCCGGAGTATTCGGGAAGAAGGCGGACGATATCAGGGAACGAGACAGGGACAACTGCATCGAGGCTGAAAAAAGAATCTTGGACTACTATAAGTATGTCGGTTATCTTGAGGACTACAGGGATTACGGGGAAGGGATTGAGCTTGTCGGAAAGATCCGGGATCCCGAGTCGCTGGAATTTCCGGAAAAGTCCGCTGAGGACGCCGCCAACGATAAAAAATGAAAAGAGTATTTTTTTAAGAACATTTGAGAAGTAGACTTTTGGCGCGAGTGTGATATAATGTTTCGGGGAACAAACACCTGCGGACATGACATCCCCCCAAAATTAAAATAGATATGGAAGTATCGGTCGTGAACGAAAATAAAAATGATGTTGTTTATAGCTTTGTGAAAGACACCCTGTTGGACAATTTCCTGAAGCTCGCCAAAGTAAATGTCCTGACCGGGGAATTTGAATTTATGAAGTATGACGCCGTAATGCGTGAGGAAGGATACGAGAGCATATCCAGCATATACGAGTATATTGAGAGGCAGGTGGCGGACGGACTGATCCTGTCTGAGTACGTCGGAGAGTATCTGAAATTTGCAAACCCGGAATATGTGAAGAAGCGGGTCTTCAGCGGGGATCGAAGGATCATACAGAGCTACAAGCGGAAGGTGCATGGCGGGTACATGTGGATCACGTTCGGGATCATCGGACCGGAGGGTTGCTGCGAGGAGAACCCGTGGGTAGTGTTCTATTGGCGCGAGGCGGACTCGGATACGACAACGATGGTCGACGCGCTGTCTACGCTCTCAGCGATCTACCACAAAATACTGAAGATCAATCTGACGACTGATCGTTTTCAGGTCATAAAGGTGAGCGAGTACGAGCGGAAGCATTTCGCAAATCGGCTGACTCGGATCACGGAGTGGTGGCGTGAGTTTGCCGAGGGCGGTCACGTCCATGAGGAGGATCTGACGGTTTTCCGGGAGTTCACGGATGCCGAACGGCTGAAAAAGGTGTTCACGGAGGACAGCGTCAGCGCGCAGAGCTGCCGTTACCGCAGGCTCGTGGGAGACAGCTACCGCTGGGCGCAGATGGAGCTGGTGCCGAGCATCGAGTATGAGCCGGACAATCAGATCCTGATTCTATATATTAAGGATATTCATGACGCGTACCTCAGAGATCTGCGCAACCGTCAGGCGCTGCTCGACGGCTATCACAGAGACGCGTTGACAAGGCTGTTCAACCGCCATAAATACAACGAGGATCTGAAGGCGCTGTCCAAGGACGGCGAGGGACATCTCACCTGCATGTACGCGGACGTGAACGGGCTTCATGAACTGAACAACCATCTGGGTCACGAAAAAGGCGACGATATGCTGTGCAGCGTGGCGGACACGCTGAAGCGCTTTTTCCCGGAGGAGACGGTCTACCGGATCGGCGGCGACGAGTTTGTCATGCTGAGCACCAAGCTCTCCAAAGAGACTGTCGAGCACATCATGGTCGAGGTGCGCCGGGAGCTTCTGCAGGACAACTACGAGATCTCCGTCGGTGTGGAGGACGGTCAATGCGAGCAGAACGCATACAAGATCGTGGGCGCGGCGGAGCTCGCTATGAGAGAGGACAAGGAGCGCTATTATCGGGAGAACGGCAGAGACCGCAGACGCCGCGTGCTGAACGAGGAGCTGGAGAAGACGCTGGAGGCGAAGAAGTATGCGGAGCGTTTCCTGAGCGTGATCTCGGACAAATACGCGGGCGTTTACTTTGTGGATCTGCGAAAGGACACCCTGCAGCATATTTACATACCGGAGTATTTCTTGGAGCTTCTGGAGCAGGCTGACTACTCTTACAGCAGGGCGATGCGGCTGTATATTGACCGTTACGTGAAGGAGGAGTATCAGGCGGGGCTTTTGCAGATGCTCGACTATGAGGAGCTGGCAAAGTGCCTGAGCACCGAGGCGCAGGGAGATCTCTCGCTCGTCTATCAGAAGGTGGACGGCAAGTACGTGTCGCTGCGTATTCTGGAAATGGAGAAATACACGGAGGAGAAATACGAGACGATCTGGATCTTCTCGGAGAAGGTGTTCCAGTCGGATGATCCGATTCAATTATATTCAGGGAGGAAATTGAGCTATGAAGAAACTGTCAACCGCTAAGATCTGGGCATTTGCGACCGGACAACTCGGCTGGTCTTTGATGTCCGGACTGATCTCGAACTGGCTTGTATACTTTTATCAGCCGGACGAGACGGCGATCGGTCAGGGGCAGACCTTGTTTATTCCGCAGGGTCTTGTGATTCTCGGTATTTTCACGGTGATCGGGGCGATCACGGCGTTTGGGCGTATTTTCGACGCGGTCACGGATCCGCTGATCGCATCGTGGTCGGATCGCTGCACCTCGCCCAAGGGCAGGCGTATGCCGTTTTTGCGTTATGCTTCGTTCCCGCTGTCGATCGCGACGGTGCTCGTCTTCTGGTCTCCGATCAACAAGACGAGCTGGATCAACGCGGCATTTTTGTTTGTGATGGTGATGACGTACTACCTGTCGATCACGGCGTACTGCACCCCGTACAATGCGTTGATTTCGGAGCTGGGGCATACGCAGCAGGAGAGGCTGAACATTTCGACGGTCATCTCGTTCACGTATATCGCGGGTACGGCGGTGGCTTACCTCGCGCCGATGATCTGGGGCGCGTTTATCCCGGCGTTCGGCAGAGTGAACGCGATTCGCGTGACGTTTACCGGTATGGCGGTCATCGCGTTTTGCTGCATGCAGGTGCCGGTCATCGCGATCAAAGAGAAGGAGTACGTGAATACGGTGCCGACGCAGGACGGCGCGTTCGGTTCGCTCGTGGCGACGTTTAAGAACGGCGAGTTCCGCAAATTCGTGGCTTCCGATATCCTCTACTGGATCGCGATCACGATGTTCCAGACCGGGCTTCCGTTTTTCGTGACGAGCCTTCTGAAGCTGCCGGAGACGATGACGACGATCTACTTCGTGGGGATGACGGCGATTTCGCTGGTATTCTACATTCCGATCAACAAGCTGACGCCGAAGCTCGGCAAAAAGAAACTGATCACGTTCGCGTTCGTGATCTTCTGCGCGGCGTATTTCTACACCGGCTTCCTCGGCAGGATCCCGGGCATCCCGGCGGAAGTGCAGGGCGCGGTGCTGACCGTGGCCGCGGCGCTGCCGATGGCGATCTTCGGGATACTCCCGCAGGCGGTCGTGGCGGATATCGCGCAGAGCGACGCGAAACAGACCGGCAGCAACCGCGAGGGCATGTTCTACGCGGCGCGCACCTTTGCGTTTAAGATGGGACAGAGCGTCTCGATGCTGTTGTTCACGGCGGTGTCCACGGTCGGAGCGGCGGCAGGGACCGGTTATCGCATGACGGCGTTTCTCGCGGCGGCGTTCTGCGTGCTCGGCGGGATTGTGTTCCTGACCTACAATGAGATCAAGATCAACAAGATCATCAATGAATAATGAGCGCAAACGCTATGGAAGAAAAAAGTTTTGTATTGAGTGAAGAGACTTATTTCGAGGAGATGTGGCAGACCGTCCTTCCGTATCTGGCGCAGCGCAAAAAAGAGCTTTGGCTGGAGCGTGAGCCGGGAAAGCGGCAATACTGCGTCCGCTATCTCGCGGATGAGGCGAAGGGAACCGTAATTGTCTCGCACGGGTTCACCGAGACGGCGGAGAAGTATCAGGAGGCTGTCTGGTATTTCCTGAAGCACGGGTACAATGTATATGTGCCGGAGCATTGCGGACACGGGCATAGCTACCGTCTGACGGAGGGCGATCTGTCGCTTGTGCATGTGGATCATTACGAACGCTATGTCGCGGACCTGCTTGCGGTGGCCGAGAGGGCGGCGAAGGAGCAGAAAGATCTGCCGTTGTTTCTCTACGCCCATTCGATGGGCGGCGGAGTCGGGGCGGCGGCACTCTCGAGACAGCCGGGATTATTTTCGCGTGCGGTGCTGTCGTCTCCGATGATTCGGCCGCTTACGGCCGGGGTGCCGTGGTCTGCGGCGAGTCTGCTGGCCGGGATCCTCTGCAGGATTGGACGGTCAAAGCAGTATGTCCCGGGTGGGCATGCGTTTGACGGGCAAGAGACGTTTGAGGACAGCGCGTCGACCTGTCGGGAGCGGTTTTCGTTTTATCAGAAGAGGAGAAACGAAGAGCCGCTTTATCAGGTGAGCGTGGCTTCGTGCGGCTGGCTGCATGAAGCGGCAAGGCTGAACCGCTATCTTCAATCGGAGGGATGGAAGCGTATCGAGACACCGACGCTGATCTTTCAGGCGGAGGATGATACATTCGTCAGCGGAAAAGAGCAGGAACGCTTTGCGGAAAAGCTGAATCGAAAAGGAAAGACTTCCGCGAAGCTTGTGCGTATGCCGGGAACGCGGCATGAGATCTACAATTCCGCGAGCAGCGTGCTGGAGCGGTATTGGGAGGAGATTTTCGCGTTCTTTTCAGAGAGGACAGATATTCGCGTATAGTGAATAACCGGACGCCCGACAGGCACATCGGCTCCTTGCGGTGTCCGATTGTTCACTAAACACAGATTCAGGAAATTAGGTGATAGTGCAGTGAATATGATTCAAGAGAAATACGAGAAGCTTCAGGCGATCCTGAGAGATACGGGCAGCGTGGCGGTCGCCTTCTCGGGCGGCGTGGATTCCACGCTTCTGCTTCGGGCGGCGCACGACGTGCTGGGGGAGAGGGCTGTCGCAGTGACGGCCCGTTCCTGTTTCTTTCCGGAGAGAGAAGGCAGTGAGGCGGAGATTTTTTGCCGGGAGAACGGAATCCGACAGATCTGTATCGAGGAGGATATTCTCAGTGTTGACGGGATCCGGAATAATCCGGCGAACCGCTGCTACCTGTGCAAGAGGGCGCTGTTCGGGCGGATCATACAGACCGCGAAAGACTGCGGGATCGCGGCGGTCGCGGAAGGCTCCAATATGGACGATACCGGGGATTATCGGCCCGGTAGGAAGGCGGTGCGGGAGCTCGGGGTGAGAAGCCCCTTGCAGGAGGCCGGGCTTTATAAGGCGGAGATCCGCGAGCTGTCGCGGCAGCTCGGACTTTCGACGTGGGAGAAGCCGTCGTTTGCGTGCCTTGCCTCACGGTTTGTGTACGGGGAAAGGATCGACGAAGAGCGGCTGCACATGGTGGACCGGGCGGAGGAGCTGTTGCGCGAAATGGGATTTCGCCAGTTGCGCGTGCGTGTGCATAGCACAATGGCGCGGATTGAGGTTCTGCCGGAGGAGATTGAGCGGATCGCGGAGGAAAGCGTGCGCGGGCAGATTGTGGAGAAGCTGCGTGCATACGGATTCGACTATGTGACGCTCGATTTGCAGGGTTATCGGACCGGGAGCATGAACGAGACGCTTTCCCTTTGAAACGTATGCCTGCCGGGTCGAATTCATCAGTTGAAAGATAAACACACATTTCCTATTGACAAAGTAGGAATTAAGCAGTAAGATTGCATCGTCAGACTGGACGATGAAAGGAGGGGTCTGATACGGACTGGGCTTTTATTCGGGAATATCTGCCGATGTATCAGGACGCGGCAATCCTCACGGTGAGGATCGGCTTTCTTGGAATTGCGATATCCATTTTGATCGGTCTGCTCTGTTCCGCGGTGCAGTATTTCAAAATACCGGTGTTGCGGGCGGTCGTTGCCGTTTACATTGAATTCAGCAGGAACACGCCGCTTCTGGTGCAGTTATTTTTTATCTACTACGGTTTGCCGAAGGTCGGCATTCCGACGGACGCCGAGACGTGCGGCGTGATCGGGCTTGCGTTTTTGGGCGGCAGCTACATGGCGGAGGCGTTTCGCAGCGGGCTTGAGGCGGTCGAGCCGATCCAGATGGAGAGCTCTTTGAGCCTCGGTATGACGGGCGCGCAGGCAATGCGGTACGTGATTCTGCCGCAGGCGGTCTCGATCAGTGTTCCGGCTTTTATGGCGAACGTGATTTTTCTGCTGAAGGAGACGAGCGTGTTCAGCGCGATCAGCCTGATGGATCTGATGTTCACCGCGAAAGACCTGATCGGTCTGTATTACAAGACGACCGAAAGTCTGTTTTTGCTGGTGGTATTTTATCTTTTGATCCTGCTGCCGATCTCGATTCTGGGCAGTCTGCTGGAGAGGAGGCTGCGCTATGCCGGATTTGGGACTTGAGGTACTGTTCAAAGGGAAAAATATGGCAAGGATCTTGGGCGGACTCGGCGTGGCGCTTCAGATCAGCCTGATCTCCGTGTGCATCAGCATTCCGCTCGGCATTCTGGTCGGCGCGCTCATGACATGGAAAAATCCGGTCGCGAAGGCGTTTTTCCGCCTTTATCTGGAGATCATCCGGATCATGCCGCAGATGGTGCTGTTGTTTCTGGTCTATTTCGGGACGACGCGGGCGTTCGGCTGGGATCTCTCCGGGGAGGTTTCCGCGATCATCGTATTCACCCTGTGGGGCACGGCCGAGATGGGCGATCTGGTGCGCGGCGCGCTGATCAGCATACCGGTGCATCAGTACGAAAGCAGCGCGGCGCTGGGGCTTACGAAAGCGCAGACTTATCTGTATATCATCATTCCGCAGACGATCCGCCGTCTGGTCCCGCTGTCGATCAATCTGATCACGCGCATGATCAAGACGACGAGCCTGATCCTGATGATCGGCGTCGTGGAGGTGCTGAAGGTCGCGCAGCAGATCATCGAGGCGAACCGCATGGCGAGTCCGAACGCGGCGTTCGGCGTGTACCTGATCGTGTTGGTTCTGTATTTTCTCGCGTGCTGGCCGATCAGCATGCTGGCAAGATATCTGGAGAAAAGGTGGAGGTAGAGAAGATGGCGGAATCCCTGCTCACAATCGAGCATTTGACAAAACGGTTCGGGGATGCCCTGATCCTCAATGATCTCAGCCTGACGGTGCGTCAGGGAGAGGTCGTGGTGGTCGTCGGCCCAAGCGGCTGCGGCAAGAGCACGCTTCTTCGCTGTATCAATGCGCTGGAGCCGATTCAGGGCGGTACGATCCGGCTGGAAGGAGAGCTGATCGATCACAAGGGAAAGAATCTCCCGGAGCTTCGGCAGAAGATCGGCATGGTGTTCCAGAGCTACGAGCTGTTCCCGCACCTGACGGTGATGGACAATATCCTGCTCGCGCCGATGAAGGTGCAGAAGCGCGGAAAGGATGAGGCGAAGAAGGAAGCCCTCGGACTTCTGGAGCGCGTCGGTCTGAAGGAGAAGGCGGACAGCTATCCCCGTCAGCTTTCCGGCGGACAGAAGCAGCGCGTGGCGATCGTGCGGGCGCTGTGCATGCATCCGGACATTCTTCTGTTTGATGAGGTGACAGCGGCGCTGGATCCGGAGATGGTGCGCGAGGTGCTGGACGTTATGCTGGATCTTGCCCGGCAGGGCAGGACGATGATTATCGTCACGCACGAGATGCAGTTTGCGCGCGCGGTGGCCGACCGGGTGGTCTTTATCGACGACGGAAGGATCTTGGAGGAGGCGGCGCCGGACGAGTTTTTTGAAGCGCCGAAGACAGAGCGCGCAAGGCAGTTCCTGAATATGTTTGAGTTCCACAGAGAAGCAAAATAATAGAATAGTTAAAAAAGAGGAGTGAAGTATTATGAAGAAATTGAGAAAAGCAGCAGCAGTTACCCTTTCACTGGCACTCGGTCTGTCCATGGCGGCAAGCGTATCCGCAGACGACGTGGTCTATCGCACGCTGGACGAGATCAAGGAGGACGGCACGATCAACATCGGCGTTTTCTCCGACAAGAATCCGTTCGGTTACGTGGATGAGAACGGCGAATATCAGGGCTACGACATTTATCTTGCGAACCGTCTGGGCGAGGATCTGGGCGTTGAGGTAAACTTCGTTTCCACCGAGGCGGCGAACCGCGTCGAGTATCTGCAGACAGGCAAGGTGGATATTATCCTTGCGAACTTTACCGTTACCGATGAGCGTGCGGAGCAGGTGGATTTCGCGCTGCCGTACATGAACGTCGCACTCGGCGTGGTATCTCCGGATTCCCGTGTGATCGAGAGTCTGGACGATCTCGGCGAGGACGATCAGGTGATCGTGATCTCCGGGACCACGGCGGAGACGTATCTGATCGAGAACTATCCGGATCTGAAGCTGCAGAAGTATGATTCCTATGCGACGGCGAAGAACGCGCTGGAGAACGGCAACGGCGTCTGCTGGGCGAACGACAACACAGAGGTCATCGCCTATGCGCTTCAGAACGAAGGCTACACGGTAGGTATCCCGTCGCTCGGCAGTCAGGACACGATCGCTCCGGCCGTTTCCAAGGGAAATGAATCCCTGCTGAACTGGCTGAACGAGGAGATCACCGCGCTGGGCGAGGAGCAGTTCTTCCATGCGGCGTATGAGGCGACGCTGGCGGACACCTACGGGATGGACTATGAGGAGAGCCTTGTCGTGGAGGGCGGCGTGACCGCGGAGCCTCAGAGCGAGGGCGCGACCGAGGCGGAGCTTACCGCTGCCGAGGAGGCCACGGAGGCAGAGTAAGATTTGATCGTACAGACAGAACGAAATGAGGATCGAGGCATGGAAGCATATCTGGACAATTCGGCGACGACGCGCTGCACCGAGGGAGTGCGGGACGTTGTCGTGCGCGCGATGACGGAGGATTACGGGAATCCTTCCTCGCAGCATCGGAAAGGCGTGGAGGCGGAGCGCATCCTGCGGGATGCGCGTGAGACGATCGCTGCGACACTCAAGGTCAGCGAGAAGGAGATCTTCTTCACGTCGGGAGCCACGGAGTCGAACAACTGGGCGATCATCGGCGCGGCGCTGGCAAATCGACGCGCGGGCACGCATCTGATCACGACGGCGATCGAGCATGCGGCGGTATCGGAGCCGATGGCGTATCTGGAGAAGCAGGGTTTTCGTGTGACATATCTCCCGGTAGATGCGCGCGGGCATATCAGCCTTGAGGATTTGGAGAAAGCGCTCTGCGAGGAGACGATCCTCGTCTCGATCATGTACGTCAACAACGAGATCGGGACGATCGAGCCGATCTCGGAAGCGGGAAAGCTGATTAAGGCGCGCAATCCGCGCACGCTGTTCCATGTGGATGCGGTGCAGGCCTATGGGAAGATGGAGATTCGTCCGAGGAAGCTGGGCGTGGACATGCTCTCGGTCAGCGCGCACAAGATTCATGGGCCGAAGGGCGTCGGCTTTCTGTATGTAAACGAGAAGACGAAGCTTCAGCCTATGATGCTCGGCGGCGGGCAGCAGAGGGGGATGCGCTCCGGCACGGACAACGTCCCGGGCGCGGCCGGACTCGCGGAGGCGGCGAAAGAAGCGTATGCGCAGCTTGGGCAGAGCACGGAGCATCTGCTGAGCCTGAAAAAGAGGATGATGGACGGGCTGAGAGATCTCGCGGGTGTCGTCATCCACTCGGAGGAGGGCGACAGGAGCGCTCCCCACATTGTGAGCGCGGCGTTTCCGGGCGTGCGTAGCGAGGTGCTACTGCATGCGCTCGAGGAGAGAGGCATCTGCGTATCGGCCGGTTCCGCCTGCACGACAAACAAGAAGGTGCCGGTCAGCGGCGTGCTGAAGGAGCTGCATCTGCCGAAGGAGCTTGCGGAGTCGACGCTGCGTTTCAGCTTCAGCCGTTTCACGACGGATGAGGAGATTGACTATTGTCTGGGAGCGCTGCGCGAGCTGCTTCCGGTGCTTGCGCGGTACGCGCGGCATTGAACGAAGATGTAATAAAATAATTGCCCATGCATCGGTAAAGTGGGGCAGGATATCATGAACGGAGAGTAAATTTATGTTTCATACATTTCTGATCAAATACGGAGAGATCGCGATCAAGGGAAAGAACCGGCATCTGTTTGAAGACGCGCTGGTGAGCCAGATCTGCCACGCGCTGAAGCGGGTGGAAGGGGAATTCCGCGTGTATAAGGAGCAGGGGCGCATCTATATCGACTGTGAGCCGGGTTATGATTATGATGAGACGGTCGAAGCGCTGCAGAGGGTGTTCGGTATTGTCGGGATCTGCCCGGTCATGAAATGTGAGGACGGGGGCATCGAAAAGCTTGGGGATGACGTTGTGGAATTCCTGAAGCAGACCTACGACCGCCATGACCAAAGCTTCAAGGTGTTTACAAGGCGTCCGAAAAAGAGCTATCCGCTCGATTCCATGGAGGTAAGCGCCGAGCTCGGCGGCCGCATTCTCGACGCGTTTCCGGATATGCGCGTGGACGTGCATGAGCCGGAGCTGCAGCTCTATGTGGAGCTTCGGGATGAGATCTTTATTTATTCAAAAATCATTCCGGGACCGGGCGGTATGCCGGTCGGCACGAACGGGCGGGCGATGCTGCTGCTCTCCGGGGGTATCGACAGTCCTGTCGCCGGTTACATGATCAGCAAGCGCGGTGTCTGTCTGGACGCGGTATATTTTCATGCGCCGCCTTATACGAGTGAGCGCGCGAAGCAGAAGGTCGTGGATCTGGCGAAGATTATTGCCGCTTATGCCGGGCCGATCCGTCTGCATGTTGTGAATTTCACGGACATTCAGCTCTATATTTACGACAAATGCCCGCACGATGAGCTGACGATCATTATGCGGCGTTATATGATGCGGATCGCTGAGTATTTTGCCGAAAAGACGAATTCCCACGCGCTGGTGACGGGCGAGAGTCTTGGGCAGGTGGCAAGCCAGACGATGCAGAGTCTCGCCGCGACGAACGAGGTCTGCACGATTCCGGTGTTCCGGCCGCTGATCGGATTTGACAAGCAGGAGATCGTTGATATTGCGCAGAAAATCGATACGTTTGAGACGTCGATCCTTCCGTTCGAGGATTGCTGCACGATTTTTGTGGCGAAGCATCCGGTCACGAAACCGAACATCAATATCATCAAGCGTTCCGAGACGAAGCTTGCCGAGAAGATTGATGAACTGATGCAGACGGCGCTTGAGACGACGGAAGTACTCCTGATCGAATAGGCAAAAAAAGAGGGACTGTTTCAAAACAGTCCCGTGCAGACAAAGCAAAAAGCAGCGGTCAGATGATATACGGAGCGAGCGCTTTGAGCACTTCATCCATATTGTCTTCCGCGTGTACGTTGAGATCGATCGGTTTCGACAGGTCGAGACTGAAGATGCCCATGATGGACTTCGCGTCGATCACATATCTGCCGGAGACAAGATCGAAGTCATTGTCGAATTTGGTGACATCGTTTACGAAAGATTTTACTTTATCAATCGAATTTAAGGATATCTGAACTGTTTTCATAAAATGTCCTCCCCGCATGAATTTATTTATAACATTATCTTAACGGTCTGGAAACGAAAAGTCAAGTTGAAAACAGAAGAAGATGGACATATTATATATAAAATTTGCCGCCGACTTCGGGAAAGAAAGCGGCGATGATATTTTTGCGGGACGGGGGTTTGTCCCAAGGAGGAGCAAAATGGGCAAAAAAGCGGCGCTTCACAATCTTGGCTGCAAGGTGAACGCATATGAGACGGAGGCGATGCGCCAGCTTCTTGAGGAAGCCGGATATGAGATCGTGCCGTTCGCTCCGGGCGCCGATGTCTATGTCGTCAACACCTGCACGGTGACGAACATTGCCGACCGCAAATCGCGTCAGATGATCCACCGGGCAAAGAAGATGAATCCGGATGCGATCGTCGTGGCGGCAGGCTGCTACGTGCAGACGGCTCGCTCTGCCGGAAAAGACGAGAAGCCGCGCAGCGCGGCGGGAGACGATTTGACGCGGGGGAATGGCGCCGACGGGTCGGAGGACGCATCGATTGACATTGTGTTAGGCAACAACTGCAAAAAAGATATCGTGGAGGTGCTGCGCGATTTTGAGGCGGCGCGGGCCGGGACAGATGCAACAGACAGAACGAAGGGTTCTTTTGCGCCGGGCGTGCATGCAGGCAGATTGTCCGACATTAACCATACGAAAGAATTCGAAGAGCTGAACGTATCGAAGACGCAGGAGCACACGCGCGCCTATATGAAGGTGCAGGACGGCTGCAACCAGTTCTGCAGCTATTGCATCATTCCGTATGCGCGGGGGAGAGTGCGCAGCCGCGCGCCGGAGGACGTGGTGCGCGAGGCGCATGCGCTTGCGGAAAACGGCTGCCGTGAGGTCGTGCTGACCGGGATTCATCTGAGCTCTTACGGCTGCGACCACGATACGACGCTGCTTGGATTGATCCGCGCCGTACATGAAGTCGACGGAATTGAGCGCATCCGGCTCGGATCGCTCGAACCGGGCATTATCACGGAGGCGTTTGCCGGGTCGCTTGCCGCGATGCCGAAATTTTGCCCGCATTTTCATCTGTCGCTGCAGAGCGGCTGCGACGCCACGCTGAAACGCATGAACCGCCGTTACACGGCCGCGGAGTATGAGGAGAAATGCGCGCTGCTGCGCGAGACGTTTCGCGATCCGGCCCTCACGACGGATGTGATCGTCGGTTTTCCGGGAGAGACGCAGGAAGAGTTTGAGGAGACCGTTGCTTTTCTGAAAAAGATACGGCTCTACGAGACGCATATTTTTAAGTATTCCAGAAGAAAGGGGACCCGCGCGGCCGTGATGCCGGATCAGATCCCGGAATCCGTGAAAGCCGAGCGCAGCGAGCGGCTGATCGCGCTCGGCGAGGAGAACCGCCGCGCGTTCGAGGCACTTTATGTCGGACGGGAGGTCGACATCCTTTTTGAAGAGAAGTGTACGGTCGGCGGAGGGGAATACTATACCGGCTATACGAAGGAATACATCCGCGCCGCGGTCTTGGCAGAGCAGAATTACGAAAACGTCCTGCTCGGGGGCGTCCTCGGAGAGCAACTGGAGCCTCATCTGTATAGCCTTTCATGTGAATAATAATTCTGTCGGAAACAATGGTAACTTGAAAAAGTAAATTCCAGTGCAAAAGTAAATTCCACTTAATGTTTATAATTTGTAGATTTTACTAAGTTTTATCAGTGCAATTTAATGGTCACATACTAAATGTAGAAGTAAAATTTAACCCAAATAATAGATTTTGTGTCAAGCATTTTCTGTATTCAGATTAAACATGTGCAAGAGTAAATTCCATTGTTGGGTGATTTGTTTTTCCTGTTTCTTGGTAATGATACCAAAATGCCAGTTTCACCTGTCAAGGGGGCATACGCCCCTAATGGCAAGCCCTTGACAGGGAAACCGGATTTTGGTACAAGGCGGTCAAGGCAGGAATGGATAGCCAGTCTTTCGTGTGAAAGACAAAAATCTAATTGTGCAGTACTAAATTCCACAATGGATCGGGAGTGTGGAATTTAAAATTTCAATTTTCGTGTCGGAAACAATTGTTCGAAAAGGATTGAATTATTTTACGAATTATATTAGAATGGGAATACAAGGTACTTAAGGACGTGAGGATATGGCAGATATCAACAATACACAATACTTTAATTTCAACACAGATCCTGAGCTGCGCGTGAAGAAGGTGCTGGAGGTAGTCTACAACGCGATGGAGGAGAAGGGCTACAATCCGGTGAACCAGATCGTAGGTTATATCATGTCGGGTGATCCGACTTATATCACCAGCCACAACAACGCGCGCAGCCTGATCATGAAGGTTGAGAGGGACGAGCTGGTTGAGGAGCTTTTGAGAGAGTACGTGAAGAATAAGTCATGGCAGCAGGAGGAGCAGTGAGCCGGATCATGGGACTGGATTTCGGTTCCAAGACCGTGGGAGTGGCCGTCAGCGATGCGCTTGGGCTTACCGCGCAGGGCGTGGAGATTATCAGGCGGGAGCAGGAGAACAAGCTGCGGCGGACACTGGCGCGGATCGAGGAATTGATCCTGCAGTACCATGTGAGCGAGATCGTGCTGGGGTACCCCAAGAATATGAACAATACGGTCGGAGAGCGTGCGCGCAAGACACTGGAGTTTGCAGAGATGCTGAAGCGCAGGACGGGTCTTCCGGTGGAGATGTGGGATGAACGATTGACGACGGTGGCGGCGAATCGTGCGTTGATCGAGGGCGGAGTGCGCCGCGAGAAGCGAAAAGAATATGTGGACATGATAGCTGCCGTGTATATTCTGCAGGGATATCTCGACAGCCGCGAGAGGAAAACGAATGAATAAAAAAATAGAGCTGTGCCCGGTTGGCGAAAAGGAGACCGTCGGGTTTTTTGTGTTGGAGGAAACGCGGATCGGCGGGACCTCGTATCTGCTTGTCACAGAGACCGAGGACGACGAGGCGGATGCGTACATTCTGAAGGATTTATCGAAGGACGGAGACGAAGAGGCGCAGTACATCTTTGTCGAGGATAGCGACGAGCTGGAAGCAGTGTCGAAGATTTTTGCAGAGCTTTTAGAGGACGTGGAAATTGAGCTCTGAAATGGATAAAAAGTTTATGAGTGACGGAATGCAGAGCTTGTATTCCGCTGTTAGCATGGAGGTGCAGATTGAAAAAGAGACAGACGAATCAAAACATCAGTGAGAAGGTATGTGAAAAAGTAAAGATCATTCCGATCGGAGGACTGGGATTGATCGGTATGAATATGACGGCGTTTGAGTACAAGGACAGCATTATCGTGGTGGACTGCGGGCTTGCGTTCCCGGAGAACGATATGCTGGGGATCGACCTTGTGATCCCAGATGTCACGTACCTGAAGGAAAACATCGATAAGGTAAAGGGCATTGTGTTCACGCACGGCCATGAGGATCACATCGGCGCGCTGCCATATGTGCTCAAGGAGCTGAGCGCGCCTTTGTACGCGACAAAGCTGACGATGGGCCTGATCGAGCGCAAGCTCACGGAGCACAATCTGATGCGCGCGTCGAAGCGCAAGATCGTAAAGCCGGGGCAGTCGATCAACCTCGGCGAGTTCCGGATCGAATTTATCAAGACGAATCACAGCATCGCGGACGCGGTGGCGTTGGCAATCTATTCACCGGCCGGGATCATCGTACACACCGGGGATTTCAAGGTGGATTATACGCCGGTGTTCGGCGACGCGATTGACCTGCAGCGCTTTGCGGAGCTTGGAAAGAAGGGCGTGCTGGCCTTGATGTGCGACAGCACGAATGCCGAGCGGCCGGGCTTTACGGCCTCGGAGCGAACGGTGGGAAGGACTTTTGACAACCTGTTTGCGGAGCATCGCAGCCACAGGATCATCATTGCTACCTTCGCCTCGAATGTGGACCGTGTGCAGCAGATTATCAATTCCGCGTACAAGTACGGGCGCAAGGTCGTGGTGGAAGGCCGCAGCATGGTGAATATCATTCAGATCGCCTCGGAGCTTGGCTATCTCGATATCCCGCAGAACACGCTGATCGATCTGGAGCAGATGAAGAATTACCCGGACGATCAGATGGTGCTGATCACGACTGGAAGTCAGGGCGAGTCGATGGCCGCGCTCTCAAGGATGGCGGCGGACATGCACAAAAAGGTCAGCATCAAGCCGGGCGACACCGTGATCTTCAGCTCGAATCCGATCCCGGGCAATGAGAAGGCCGTATCAAACGTGATCAATGAGCTTTCGATGAAGGGCGCAAACGTCATTTTTCAGAACGCGCATACGTCCGGACATGCCTGTCAGGAGGAGATCAAGCTGATCTATTCTCTGGTGAAGCCAAAGTATTCGATCCCGGTACACGGCGAGTACCGCCATATGAAGGCGCAGGCGGAACTGGCCGAAGGGCTTGGCATCGACAAGGATCATATTTTCCTTTTGAAGACCGGGGATGTGCTGGAGATTGGAGAGGACAGCGCGAAGATCTGCGATCATGTGCAGACCGGGGCGATCCTTGTGGACGGACTCGGCGTCGGAGACGTAGGCAATATTGTGCTGCGCGACCGCCAGCATCTGGCGGAGGACGGGATCGTGATCGCGGTGCTGACGCTGGAGCACGGCAGCGGCCAGATTCTCGCCGGGCCGGATATCGTGTCGAGGGGCTTTGTGTATGTGCGCGAGGCCGAAGAGCTGATGGAGGAGGCGCGCAGCGTGGTCGAAGACGCGATGGACGCCTGCTATTCCCATCATGTGACAGACTGGGCGAAGATCAAGAACATGATTCGGGATTCGCTGAGCGATTTCCTGTGGAAGCGGACGAAGCGCCGCCCGATGATCCTGCCGATCATCATGGAAGTGGAGTGAAGGATATGAACAAAATGGAGAAATGTACCGAGGATCTGATTCAGTGTATTATCGAGAGCGACGAGTACCGGCAGTTCTGCGCGCTGCGGGACAGGGTTCGGGAGGAGCCGGAGCTGCGGCAGCAGATCAACGATTTTCGGCTTCATGTGTTTGAAACGCAGAATTCGCAGGAGCCGCTCGATATGTACGGGGAGCAGGAGCGCTTGTGCCGCGATTATGAAGAGTTTCGGAAAAATCCGCTCGTGAATGGATTTCTACTTGCGGAGCTTCGGGTGTGCCGGATGGTGCAGAAGATCACGAGCGCGATCGTGGGATCGGTGGATATCGATTCCGACGATGTGGTGGAGAGAATTCGGATATAGACGGTAAAATGGGCGGCGACGCGGTGGAGAGGATCAGGATACAGACGGTAAAGAGGGCGGCGACGCGGCGGAGAGGATCAGGATATAGATGATAATTGACGAACGGATGACGGTCTACATCAATTCTCTGGATACCGGAAACGGCGCGTTTCTGGACGATCTGGCGGAAAAAGCGGCGTCGCGGGAGATCCCGATCATCCGACAGGACATGCAGAGCTTTCTGAAGGTGCTTCTCGCGATTCAGAAACCGAAGCGGATTCTGGAGGTGGGGACGGCCGTCGGTTTTTCCGCGCTTCTGATGGCGCAGAACACCGCGCCGGACTGTCATATCACGACGATCGAGAAATATGAGAAACGGATCCCGCAGGCGAGAGCGAATTTTGCGGCTGCGGGTATGGAAGAGAAGATCACGCTTCTGGAGGGTGACGCGTGCGAGGTGCTGCGCGCTCTTTCGGAGCCTTACGATCTGATTTTCATGGATGCCGCGAAGGGGCAGTATCTTCATTTTCTGCCGGATGTGCTGCGGCTACTGCGCACGGGCGGGATGCTTGTCTCGGACAATGTGCTGCAGGACGGGGACATCATCGAGTCGCACTACGCCGTCGAACGAAGGAACCGCACGATCTACAAGCGAATGCGGGAATATCTGTATGTGCTGAAGCACACGGACGGACTGCTGACCTCGATCGTCGCGGTCGGGGACGGAGCGGCGATAACGGTGAAGCAAAAGGAAAAAATTATTTTGGAGGAATGATGAAGGGAACGGGAAGACATCCGGAGCTTTTGGTACCGGCGAGCAGTCTCGAAGTGCTCAAGACCGCAGTGATCTTCGGTGCGGACGCCGTGTACATCGGCGGAGAAGAGTTTGGGCTGCGCGCCAAGGCGAAGAATTTTTCAATCGAGGAGATGGCGGAGGGGATCGCGTTCGCGCACGAGCACGGGGTGAAGGTGCATGTAACGGTCAATATCCTCGCGCATAATTACGATCTCGAGGGCGTGAAGACGTACCTTCAGGAGCTTCGAAAGCTGCGCCCGGATGCGCTGATCATCGCGGATCCGGGAATTTTTATGCTTGCGAAACAGATCTGTCCGGAGATCGAACGTCACGTCAGCACGCAGGCGAACAACACAAATTATGAGACCTATCGCTTCTGGTGGGAGCTCGGGGCGAAGCGCGTCGTCTCGGCGAGGGAGCTTTCCCTGAAGGAGATTCGCGAGATCCGTGACAAGATTCCGGCGGAGATGGAGATCGAGAGCTTTGTGCACGGGGCAATGTGCATTTCCTATTCGGGACGCTGCCTGCTGAGCAATTATTTTACGGGCAGAGACGCGAATCAGGGCGCCTGCACGCATCCCTGCCGCTGGAAGTATGCGGTGGTCGAGGAGACGCGGCCGGGCGAATATCTGCCGATCGAAGAGAACGACCGCGGTACGTTCCTTTTTAATTCCAAGGATCTCTGCATGGTAGAGCATCTTCCTGACATGATCGACGCTGGGATTGACAGTCTCAAGGTAGAGGGGCGCATGAAGACGGCGCTGTATGTCGCGACAGTGGCGCGCACTTACCGAAAAGCGATCGACGATTTCCATAAGGATCCGGCGCTCTATGAGGAGAATATGGATTGGTATCGGACGCAGATCGCGAGCTGTACGCACCGGGAGTTCACGACCGGCTTTTTCTACGGCAAACCCGGCGCGGACGCGCAGATATACGGGGAAAGCACATACGTCAAAGAGTACACTTACCTCGGCATGATCGGCGTGCAGCGCGGCGACGGTTTGTACGCATTGGAGCAGCGCAACAAATTTTGTGTCGGCGAGGAGATTGAGATCATGAAGCCGGACGGCCGGAACGTCCTCGTCCGGGTCGCAGGTATCTTTGACGAAGACGGAAATCCGCAGGACAGCGCCCCGCACGCGAAGCAGAAGCTGTGGGTCGACCTCGGCGGTCTCGCGGACGAGTATGATATTTTGCGCCGCGAAGAGCAGTGAGAAGTGTATTTTTTTTGTACAGCGGACGAAAGTCCTTGCAAAGCGGACAAAACAGGACTATAATAAAGGCTGTGTTGGGCGCTTTGTTGCTCTATCGCAGGAAAGTCGCCGAATAATACAGAAAAGAAACATAGGAGGGAAAAGATTATGAAAAAATTAGCAGCACTTGCACTGTGTGCGACCATGTGCTTCGCAGGGGCGATGAGCGTTTCCGCGGAAGATGTCGTAAAGATCGGTGTGTTTGAGCCGGCGTCCGGCGACAACGGCGCAGGCGGCAAGCAGGAGACGCTTGGCATTCAGTACGCAAACAGCGTAGCTCCGACGGTTGAGATCGATGGCACGGAGTACACGGTTCAGCTTGAGATCGTTGATAACGAGTCCTCAGCGGAGAAGGCTCCGTCGGCGGCGGCGGATCTGGTAAGCCGCGGCGTATCCGTAGTGCTCGGTACATATGGTTCGGGCGCGGCGATCGCAGCTTCCGATACATTTGGACAGGCAGGCGTTCCGGCAATCGGCGTTACCTGCACGAACCCGCAGGTGACCGAGGGCAATACGCATTACTTCCGCATCTGCTTCTTGGATCCGTTCCAAGGCACGGTTCTTGCAAACTTTGCATCTGAGAAGTTCGAGGCGAAGAAGGCATACGTTCTGACGAAGCTCGGCGACGACTATTCCGCGGGCCTCGGCCACTACTTCACGGAGGCGTTTGAGGGCCTTGGCGGAGAGGTAGTTTCCGATACGTTCCCGGAGGGCAACGCAGACTTTACATCCTACATCACGACCGCTGTAAACGAGGGCGTGGATGTTATCTTTGCTCCGACCTCTACCGAGGCGGCCCAGTTGATCATCGACACGGCTGCATCTCAGGGCGTGACGGTTCCGCTTCTTGCCGGCGACACATGGGATTCCAACGTCATCCTGAACGCGGCGGAAGGCAAAGACGTACAGATCTATGTGACGACCTTCTATCAGGAGGGCGGCAACGAAGAGTTTGATACCGGCATCAAGGAGTGGATCAATGCGGACAGCACGAACCTTGCAAACAACGGCGGCGACGATACGGTAGCAGCGGTTACGGCAATGGGTTACGATGCATACTTCACGGCTCTCGAGGCTCTGAAGAACGCAGGCTCTACCGATCCGGCAGCAGTCAACGAGGCACTCTGGGATACGACCTACACGGGCGTTACCGGCGAGATCGCTTTCGAGTCTGAGAACGGCGACGCGATGCGTGATACCGCATACGTAAAGCAGGCGAACACCGAGACGGGCGCTTGGGATTTCGTAGCGGAGCAGGGCGTCAACTAAAAAGTAATAAAAAGCAGAGCAGGAGAGGCTGCGGTTTCGCAGCCTCTCTCGTATTATAGAGAGGAGTTCCAGCATGGATTTTATTACGAAAAATCTGCCGTATCTTCTGGCAGGGATTTCCGTCGGCGGACAGTATGCCCTGATCGCGATCGGTTACACGATGGTATACGGAATCCTGAGACTGATCAACTTCGCGCACGGCGATATCTTCATGGTGGCGGCGCTCGTGACGGTCTACGCGACGACGTCTTTTCCGCTGTACGTATCGATCCCGCTGACGCTTGTCGTCACGGTTGTGCTCGGGTTGGCGGTGGAGCGTGTCGCATACAAACCGCTGCGCAGCGCTCCGCGTATGTCGGTCATGATTTCCGCGATCGGCGTGTCCTACCTGCTGCAGAATCTGGCGCTGTATGTCACGGGCGGTCTGGCGCAGACGTATCCGGCGATTCCGTTTATCTCCGACACGATCCAGATCGGACCGGCCACCACGAAGATGGTGACGATTGTGACGCCGATCCTGACGATTGTTCTTGTGTTTGCGCTGATGCAGCTCATCAACCACACGAAGATCGGCATGGGCATGCGCGCGGCGGCGAACGATTTCGAGACGAGCCGCCTGATGGGGATCAAGGTCGACAATGTCATCAGCATGACGTTCCTGATCGGTTCGTTCCTTGCGGCGGTCGGCTCATTGCTTTATTTCACCAACTACGCGTCCGTGGTGCCGACTTCCGGCGCGATGCCCGGTCTGAAGGCATTCGTCGCGGCGGTGTTCGGCGGCATCGGCTCGATTCCGGGTGCGGTCATCGGCGCGTTTATCATCGGTATCTGTGAAAACATCATCAAGGGTCTCGGATGGACGACGTTTTCCGACGCGTTCACATTTGCGCTCTTGATCGTCATTCTGATCGTCAAGCCGACCGGTCTGTTCGGCGAAGGCGCGACGGATAAGGTCTGAGGGGAGGCGGCGAACTATGAAAAAGAGAAATGTAATCATCTGTGCGCTGCTTTACTTGGCGGCGATCCTCGCGATCGTGGTGCTGGAGCGGATCCTTCCGCCGACGCACATCGCGCTTGCGGTTCTGAAGAAGGGCTGTATCTATTCTCTGGTGGCTGTCTCGATGAACCTGCTGAACGGATTTACGGGACTGTTCTCTCTGGGACAGGCAGGCTTCATGCTGATCGGCGCTTACACCTACGCGGTGCTGACGATTCCGGTCGCGGAGCGCGATTCGGTGTATATGTATTTTGACGGAGGTATCATTCAGTTCTCCGTTCCGGTCTTCGTGGGGCTTCTGGCGGCCGGACTTTTGGCGGCTGCGCTCGCGTGGCTGATCGGTCTTCCGGTGCTGCGCTTAAAGAGCGACTATCTGGCGATCGCGACGCTCGGCTTCGCCGAGATCATCCGCGCGTTCTTCCAGTGGGACAAGCTCGGTGTGCTCACGAACGGCTCAAACATGCTGCGCAAATATCCGACGTTTACGACGACGCTGTTTCCGTTCCTCGTGTGCTCGGCCTGTATCGCGGTCATTGTGCTGCTGATCCACTCGTCCTACGGGCGCGCGTTCCGCGCGATCCGCGATGACGAGATTGCAGCCGAGGCGATGGGCATCAATCTGGCGAAGCACAAGAGACTTTCGTTCTGTATTTCCTCGTTCTTTGCGGGCGTGGGCGGCGGACTTCTGGCGATGTACCAGACGTCGATTCAGGCGATGACGTTCAAATCGGCGATGACCTATGAGATCCTGCTGATCGTCGTGATCGGCGGTCTCGGTTCCGTGACCGGCAGTTGTATCGCGTCATTTCTGTTCATCGCTTCCTCCGAGTGGTGGTTGCGTTTCTTGGACAGCGAGATGACGATCGGGAATTTCAAGGTGCCGCTTCTGCGCGCCGGTTTCCGTAAGGTCGTATTTTCCGTCATCATCATGGTGATCGTACTGTTTGCCCGCAAGGGAATCATGGGAGATCACGAGTTTTCCATTGACGGGATCTGCAGGTTCTTTAAAAGATCAGGAAAAAAGAAGGAGGTTGAGTCATGAGTACGAATGTCCTCCGAGTAGAAGACGTCACGATGCAGTTCGGCGGCGTAGTGGCGGTAGATAACCTTTCCCTCGAGGTGAACGAGGGTGAGATCGTGGCGTTGATCGGGCCGAACGGTGCCGGGAAGACGACCGCGTTCAACTGCATCACCGGCGTGTATGAGCCGACAAACGGCAAGGTGTCTTTTTATGGCAAAGAGATCGTGGAGAGCTATCCGCACGGGAAGATGAAGAAGACCTATATCGGCGAGAACGGCGGGAGATACACGAAACGCATTGTGCCGACGCCGGATAAGATCACGAAAGAGGGGATCGCGCGCACGTTCCAGAATATCCGCCTGTTCTCCTCAATGACGGTGTTTGAGAATGTGCTGATCGCGAAGCATATGCGTGCGAAGCAGAATTTCCTGACCGCGACGTTCCGCCTGAATCATGCGGAGGAAAAGCGGATGCGTGAGGAGACGCTGGAGCTTCTGAAAATGCAGCATCTCGACCATCTGAAGGACGAGATCGCGGGTTCTCTGCCGTACGGTATCCAGCGCCGTCTCGAGATTGCGCGTGCGCTGGCGACGAATCCGAAGCTTCTGTTGCTCGACGAGCCGGCCGCGGGCATGAATCCGCAGGAGACGCTGGAGCTGGCGGAGTTTATCCGGCAGATCCGCGATGAGTACAAGCTGACGATCTTCATTATCGAGCACCACATGGATCTCGTCATGCAGATCTCGGACCGCCTGTATGTGCTGGATTTCGGCAAGCTGCTCGCGCAGGGTACGCCGGAGGAGATCCAGAACGATCAGCGCGTCATAGACGCTTATCTGGGGGTGAGTGAGGATGCTTAAAGTAAACGATCTGAAAGTCAACTACGGCGGCATCGAGGCCGTCAAGGGAATCAGCTTTGAGGTGCCGGAGAAGAGCATCGTCACGCTGATCGGAGCGAACGGCGCGGGCAAATCCACGACGCTGCGCTCGATCGTTTCACTGGTGAAGCCTGCTTCCGGGACGATCGAATTTATGGGCGAAAATATCACTGGCAAGGACACGAACGAGATCGTGGCGAAGGGAATCACGCTCGTCCCGGAGGGACGCAAGATCTTCCCGGATCTGACCGTGCTTGAGAATCTGAAGATCGGTGCATACATGCGCAAGGACAACCTGACCGACGACCTGAACTGGGTCTACGATCTGTTCCCGCGCCTGAAGGAGCGCCACTGGCAGCCGGGCGGCACGCTCTCCGGCGGTGAGCAGCAGATGCTCGCGGTCGCGCGCGCGCTAATGAGCCGGCCGAAGCTGATCATGATGGACGAGCCTTCGCTCGGACTCGCGCCTCTGATCGTGAAGGGGATCTTCGATATTATCAAGGAGATCAACAAGCAGGGTGTGACGATCCTGCTGATCGAGCAGAACGCGAACATGGCGCTGCGCACGGCGGATATCGGCTACGTCATGGAAACCGGAAATATCACGATGACCGGCAGCGGAGCGGAGCTTCTGGTGAACGAGCAGGTACGCGCGGCGTATCTTGGAAAATAAAGACAAGAATGGATTGCAAGGGAGACGCTTTCGGATGGTAAGTCCGAAGGCGTTTTTTTGATGACTTGCTGTTAATTTTTGGAAATGGTCAGAAATACTTTTTGGAAAGACTATAAAGAAAATAAAAGTTGCATTTTATTTAAAGATGATATAAAATAAAGAAAAAAGCCCTTGACAATATGTTTGATAAGACATATAATCAAGGCAAGAAAGGAAAAAGTGGATAAGTATACTATTAAATTCTATACGAAAGAGAACCATGCGGAGCCTGCGAAAGATTTCATCCTGACATTGGATGCGAAGATGAAAGCAAAGTTACTCCGCATTTTTGATATACTGGAAGAATACGGTCCAAGCGTAAGATTTCCGTATTCAGAGCATCTGGATGACGGTATCTTTGAGATTCGTGCGAAGTATGGATCAGACATTGTTCGGGTGTTATATTTTTTCTCATCCGGGAAAGAGATAATACTAACGAACGGTTTTGCAAAGAAGCAGCAAAAGACGCCGCGCCGGGAGATTTTGCTGGCGAAGAAGTATCGAAAGGATTATGAGAGGAGGAAGACAGATGAGTGATTTCAGAGAATTCAGACAGGAGCTGCTGAACGATCCCGAGGTGCGTCGAGAGTACGATGCGCTTGAGCCCGAGTTTGATATTATCCGGGCGATGATCCAAGCGAGAAAGCAGCAGAATATGACACAGGAGGAGCTGTCCAGAAGGACGGGGATTACACAGGCGGACATCAGCCGGATCGAGAACGGTACACGGAACCCCAGCCTGAATATGTTGAAGCGGCTGGCGGAGGGACTCGGAATGCGTCTGAAGGTAGAATTTCTGCCGAAGACACAGAGATGATGAGCGGCGATGACAGGATGGAAGAACTTCCCACTGCTGACTGCAGGTATCATCTTGAAAAATAGTTTTGTTGGAATAGAAGCGTCTCTGAATGAATTGTTCAGGGACGCTTTTTTTCTGTTGTCTGATACTTTTTTCATGTATTTTCCCGATGATCGGCACTCTCGCTGCCAAAAAGCGAGATACACTCATCAATGATATTCTCAACGATACGAAGCTGCGCCGGAGGGAGCTTTTGCAGCTTCTCCGACAGCAAAAGCAGATCCTTGTCAATGATTTCCCCTGTCAGCAGATAATCCGCACTGACGCCGAGTGCCGATGATATTTTCAGGAGATTCTCCGGGCGCATAGCCCGTTTGCCGGATTCCGCATAGGAGACAAACTGCGGGGTCAGGTTCCCCTTTTCGGCGAGTTCTTCCTGTGTCCAACCGAGTTTTCTCCGCCTTGAGGCGATTCGCTGGCCAACTACCAACAGCCACTTCTCATTTTTATTCTCGTTCTTATCCATTGCCATCTCTCCTTTTGTTAAATTATATCCACAAGGAGTTGACAATATAATCGTTTATTGTTAAATTAAATCCACAATACATTAAGAGATGAGATTGCAAATTTGCTATTTTGCAAAAAAATATCTGCACCGCTATGGTGCAGATACAGAATTGTAGGATCTGAAGTATTCTGTTTTCTTTCGCAGAGTTAGGTTCTCTGCGAAAGCGTACTTATGCGTCACGAGTTGTATTCTAGCATAGGAATTTAGTTTTTGCAATACGTCTGCGCTAAAAAAATGTGGAAGTTTCAGGACGCTTTTGTGCGTTTTCTTTGGCAATTTTGTTTTAGGAAGGTTGAAATCAGGCACAGATCTTATGTCAAGGAAAATAATTCGCAGTCAAATAAGCAGTCAGGGAAAGGCCGGAGATTCGCTATAATGAACGCATCAGCCATTGAAAAGGAGGAAGCGTTATGGCAAGAAAAGGCGAGAATATTTTTAAGAGAAAAGATGGCAGGTGGGAGGCCCGTTATGTCAAGGGGCATGAATTGTCCGGAAAGATCAGGTATGGCTTCTGCTATGGAAAAACCTACCGTGAGGCGAAAGACAAGGCAGCAAGAGCGAAAACGGAGATTCGAAATCGACAACCGGTGCAGACGGCCCGTGATCGGAGACTGCTGGGCTTCTTTTGCGATGAGTGGCTTGCACTCCGGCGAGGAGACGTGAGGGAATCCACCTATGTAAAGTACAGCGCAATTCTGGAAAAACATGTAAAACCGAAGCTTGGGAAATATCTCCCGGCTTCTTTGGATACAAACATTATTGAGAATTTTAAATGGGAACTGCTCGACATAGAGGACCTTTCAGCTAAGACGGTGAAAGACATCATGGTTGTGCTCCGTGCAGTGATAATCCATGCAGCGAAGCAGTCCCGGGAGATATTCCCGATGCCGGAGTTCTATTATCCCAAAATCAGTCGGAAAGAAATGCGGGTGCTTTCCGCGAACGAACAGCAGCGGCTGGTCTCTTACCTGTTGTGTGGAATTGACGAATGCCGGTTCGGAGTTTTGCTGGCATTGCTGACAGGAATGCGTCTGGGCGAGCTGTGCGCCCTCAGATGGGAGAACGTCTCCGTAAAAGAGAAAACCATTAAAATATATGCGACGATTCAGAGGCTGAAAAATGCGGATGAAGACTCCGGGGCAAAGACTAAGCTATGGATAGGGAATCCGAAAAGCGATACATCGTTCCGCATTATTCCCATGTCAGACAGTGTGAGTTCTCTTTGTGAAAAAATGGTGTGTCAGAATTTGTCTGCTTATATTTTAACCGGAACGGTACAGCCGATGGACCCGAGGACGTTACAATACCGTCTGGCAAAATACACGGATGCCTGTGGTCTGGAAGGCGTTCATTTTCACACGCTCCGGCATTCCTTTGCCACACGCTGTGTGGAAGCCGGTGTCGAGTTAAAATGTTTAAGCGAGATTCTTGGGCACGCAAACACTTCTATCACCCTCGATCGTTACGTACATTCTTCACTGGCCTTAAAACGTGCCAACATGAATAAGCTTCCGTCTTTAAATTTCTAAAATATATAAGCAGTCAAAAATCGCAGTCATCCGGATTGCTCCTATAGATGCCGAGCTGCAGATGTAGCCGGAAAACACCATTTCCTGTGGGTTTCTCCATATCCAATTCTCAAAAAATGATTTCTGTCAATTCACATTTCGCAGAGAACCTAACTCTGCGAAAAAAGAGCGCGCTATCTGAATTCGCTGATCCAAGGGGAAGGGGGACAGATCGTGCTTTCCTTGTTTGAACACAACCGAACCGCATATGAAGCGGCAGTAAAGATGCTGAGGGAAACAGGCAGGGCGGCGGTGATCCACCCGACCGGTACGGGAAAGTCCTTCATCGGTTTTAAGCTGTGTGAGGATCATCCGGACAAGACAGTTTGCTGGTTATCCCCATCCGAATATATCTTTCGGACGCAGATGGAGAACTGGCGGACGGCAGACGGAGAGAATCTGGAAAATATCTGCTTTTTTACATATGCAAGACTCATGCTGATGCAGGAGGAGGAACTTACGGAGATTCATCCGGATTATATCATTTTGGATGAATTTCATCGGTGTGGAGCAAAGATGTGGGGACAGGGAGTAAGGCGGCTGCTGGAGAAGTATCCGGAGGCGCGCGTACTTGGCCTCTCCGCGACGAATATCCGTTACTTGGACGGGCAGCGAGACATGGCTGACGAACTATTTGACGGGAATATCGCCTCGGAGATGACGCTGGGTGACGCGATCGTGCGCGGTATCCTGAATCCGCCGAAGTACATACTTTCCATGTATTCTTGTCAGAAAGAACTGGAACGGTACAAAGCGCGGGTAAAGGGCGCGAAGAGCGGCGCGGTGCGCGCGGAGGCGGAGAAATATCTGGAAGCTCTGCGGCGGGCGCTCGAGAAAGCGGACGGGTTGGACGAAATTTTTTACAGGCATATGACAGATCAGACAAAGCGTCCGGAGCAATCCGGGCAAGAAGAATACCCGCGACGGTCGGAAAAAAGTGGGAATGTCGGACGGTTCGGAAAGTACCTTGTTTTCTGCGCGAATTATGAGCACATGCAGGAGATGGTTGCGAAAGTTCCGGAGTGGTTCGGAAAAATAGATCAGGAGCCGCACGTCTATACCGTTTATTCGGAGGACGCGCAGGCGGAGGAAGAGTTCGCAAGATTTAAGGCGGACAATAGCCCGCACCTGAAGCTTCTGTATTGTATTGACATGCTCAACGAGGGCGTTCATGTGGACGATGTCAGCGGTGTGATCCTCCTGAGGCCGACGGTTTCCCCGATCATCTATAAGCAGCAGATCGGGCGGGCATTGTCCGCGGGGAGGAAGCAGGGCGAGAGTGCCGTGATCTTTGATGTGGTGATGAACATCGAAAACCTGTACAGCATCGGTACGGTCGAGGAAGAGATGCAGGCCGCGGTGCGGTACTACAAGGACTGCGGAGAGAGCAGGCTGATCGTGAACGAGCACTTCCACATCACAGATGAGGTGCAGGATTGCATGCGGCTGTTCCGGCGGCTGAACGAGACGCTGGGCGCTTCGTGGGAGCTGATGTACCGGGCGGCACAGCGGTACTTTGAGGAACATGGGAATCTCGAAGTGACGAAGCGATATGTGACGGAAGACGGCCTGTCACTGGGACAATGGCTGGACACTCAGAGAAAGGTACATGCAGGGAAGGTAAACGGCATCCTGACCGATGAGCAGATCAGAAGGCTGGACAGACTGGGGATGCGCTGGGAGTCGAAGAGTGAGCGGAACTGGGAGCGGAACTTTGCGGCAGCGAAAGCGTACTACCGTGAGCATGGGGATCTGCTGGTGAATGTGCGGGACGGGAAGTATGAAGGCGTAGAACTCGGGAAGTGGCTCGCGCAGCTCCGTACATATAGAAAGAGCGGTATTCGGACCGCATACCTGACGCCGGAACGGATAAAAGAACTGGATTCTGTCGGGATGGTCTGGGACGTGCCGGATTACCTGTGGGAGCAGAACTATCACGCGGCCTTGCGGTATTACCGTGAGCATGGGGATTTGGACGTCCCGTATTATTACGTGAGTTCGGATGGCGTGAAGCTCGGTATTTGGATTGCAAACACAAGGTTTGCCAAGAGAAATGAAGGAACCGGAAGGGCAAAACTCACGGAAGAACAGGCTGCCCGTCTGGATGCACTCGGAATGATCTGGGAGAATAAAAATGACACTATCTGGGAGCGTTCCTACGCAGCGGCGTGCCGCTACCGAAAGAAATATGGCAGCATGGACATTCCGGTAGCTTACGTGACAGAAGACGGCTGCCGCTTGGGACGTTGGATCCGGAAGCAGAAAGAGACGTATCGGAGCGGAATGGGCGCGGAACGCAGAAAGAAGCTGGAAGCACTTGGGGTAAGCTGGGCGCGTTAAAGTAAGCCGGGCGCGAGATTCAGAAACTTTTTTAATGTATAAACGGGGAATATGTCGGCGGAAGACCTCGGAAGACGCAGAGAAACCAGCAACACAAAATTACAGAAATGATATCGAAAGGTTGGAGAAAACCATGGAGAAATCTCGGAATGACGGGGATAGACAGACTATTGCCGGAGACAGAACTGCTGTCGTCCGCAGAACAGATGATATGAGGGCGGTATACGCTGGGAAAAGCCCGATATACAAGGGGTTGAAGCGGTTTTTTGACTGCTTCCTGTCTGTTTTGGCGCTGATCGTCCTGTCCCCTGTATTCCTGATTACGGCAATCTGTATCAAGCTCGAGGATGGAGGACCGGTATTCTTTTCCCAGCCGCGTATGGGCAAGGACATGAAGACCTTTACTTTCTATAAATTCCGCAGCATGTATGTGGACGCGGATAAAAAGCTGAAGGATCTGCTCAAAGAGAATGAACAGACAGGTCACGCGTTTAAGATCAAGGACGACCCGCGCGTCACGAAGGTGGGAAAATTTATTCGGAAGGTGTCGATCGACGAACTGCCGCAACTGGTGAACATCATCAAGGGCGATATGAGCATTGTGGGGCCGCGGCCTATTCTGGACTGGCAGATGCTGGAATGCGACGACTATGAGCAGCAGCGTCAGATCGTGCAGCCGGGGCTTACCTGCTACTGGCAGATCAGCGGGCGCTCAGATATTAAATGGGAGCAATGGGTGGAGCTTGACCTTGATTATATTCGGGACATGAGCCTGTGGACGGATATCAAGACGATTATAAAAACAGTGCCTGCTGTGTTCAGTTCTGCGGGGTCATATTGAGGTTTTGCAATATAGCATACTTCGTCTTGGCAGGAAAGGAAAATATAAGAGGGTGATAGGAAATGGAGTTTATATGGCGGTTAAGTTATTCGATCTGGTGGTGGATGCAGAAGCATGAGTGGACCTTTCGATTCGTTCTTTGGCTGAAGCAAATGGGTGTAGTACGGGTGGTAAAGCATTGGCTGGTTCGTCATCGGGATGCAGAACTGCGGAAGCATCCGAATGAAGCAATGAAAAACAATGCAAATTATTTTGATGAAAATAAGAAAAGAGTTGAGCGTGTGCTATCCCTGTTGGCGGATGAGAAGTCAAAAAAGGTTCTGGGGGGGGCAATCGCTTATCGAACAAGACGGTCGCCGTGGCCACCGGAGCTGTTTTCCGAAGACGACCAGTATTTTGTACGTGATCTTGTCCGGGTTGAAGACGGAGAAGTGTTCTTGGATGGCGGCGCCTATATGGGTGACACGATCGAGGAATTCTTAGCGATGGCGAAGAAGGAAAACGCTAATTTTAATAAAATCATTGCACTGGAGCCGGATAAAACGAATTATCAAATGCTGAAAAACTCCTATGGAACAGATCAGCGGATAATATTGCTGCAAAAAGGTTTGTCCGATAAGAGCGGAACACTATATTTTCAAGAAAATGCCAATTTTAGCAGGCTGACGGAAGATGAAGAACTTGCAACGACCAAGGTACCAGTCGTGGCGATCGACGATTTGCCGGAGTGTGATGAGATCACATGGATCAAGATGGATATTGAGGGCGCGGAGTCGGACGCACTGGAGGGAGCTAGGGGTGTGATCAGACGCAACCATCCGAAGTTGACGATCTGTATCTATCACAGTAACGAAGATGTACTCCGTATCATTGAGCAAGTGCATGAGATGGCGCCGGAATACAAGCTGTATGTGAGGCACCATTCTATCGGAGATAACGAGACAGTACTTTATGCGGTGATATAAAACAATGCGGCCAAGCAATTTTATGTGAAAGAAAAAAGGGAATATACGTTTTGACTAAAAGCGATAAGTGAGAATAGAAGCAAATTTACTAAAACATATAAGTCGAATGTACGACCTGTTGCGATGGAGGGATTACGCTTTGCTACATAATGATTATGACATGTCCTGTGGAAAATCGTTTCTTGTAAGCGAATCGTGGATCAAGCGCGAGGACAGGGAGTTTTATCGCAGCTTCATAAAACTTTGTCAAAGGCAACTGAGGCAATGCGATGATCTCTACTATACGTTTGGCTACGAGACCTTTGGCACTGTTCTATACGGATTCTGCAAATGGCTGATACATGATTTGAAAAAAGAAGGCATTAAAAAAATCCTGTTCTTTTCCCGCGATGGCTACATTATGAAACGGGCGTTTGAGCTGGTTCCCGGTCATGAAGATTTCGTTGCTGACTATATATATGTATCACGTCGGAGTCTGCGCGTTCCTCTGCTGTGGAAGTACGATCGGGCAAGTATTAACGAATTGCAGCCGACCGCCTATATTTCAATGGAGGATTTGCTGGTTTCGTTGGGTCTGGAGCCGGGCACGTATGCAGAGTACTTGGAGAAGTGTGGTTTGTATCTGAATTCCGTTATAAAAGATACGGATATTGAATGTGATGAACGGGTTGTTTGCTTTCTGCAAAGTATCTGGCCGGATGTTGTTTCAAACTCCAAAAAGGAATATGAAGGCTTAACGGCATATTTTGAACAGATAGATCTTCCGTCTAAAGTTGCCGTTGTGGATATTGGCTGGCGTGGCACAATGCAATATTTTCTTGGGAAAGCTCTGGCTTCTATGGGAAAGCATGTCCATCTGCGCGGATATTACATTACCTTGTCAAGCAGCATGAAGCGCGGTCTTGATATACATGGCTACCTTCAAAACGTAGACGGGACCGGCAAGGGATGCAATTTGCTGAGAGGATATGTGGGGCTGATAGAAACACTGTTTCTAAAGCCGGAAGGATCTGCCAAAAGCTATGAAATAGATTCCGATGGAAATGTCCGCCCGGTTCTTTTCGATTGCGAATACAAGAATGATGACGGCACTCTCCCAATAGAGATAGCATCTGTTCAGAAGATACAGGAAGGGGCATTGCAATTTATCAGGGATTATATTGAACTCATCCACGATCAGGGAATAGAGTACAGTTTTTCGTCGGAGACAGCTTTTACAAATCTGAATCACTTTGGCAATCACCCCACATTGCATGGGATTGAGATGTTTTCAAATTTCCGTTTTTATAACGGTACAGTGACTTATTTAGCCGAAGCAAAGCCTGTCTGGCACTACTTGAGGAGGCCGAAGGAACTAAAGCAGGATTTTTATGGGTGCAGATGGAGAACGGGATTTATGAAGAATTTGTTTAAGATCCCGCTTCCGTACTATGCAATATTGCAGATTATGGTCAGATTAACTGTATGAAGCTAGAAAATTACTATTTGTGCCGCCAACGAAAAAGCGGCGGAACGGGATTAACATTATTACATTACAGGAAGCGGAATAAACGTGAATAGCATGTTGAGAAAGAATGCTCAAAGGCTGGCTTATCGTCTGTGTGCGCAAACGGAGGAAGAAATCCTTGATCAGATAGAAAGATATACGACTGTATCCTTTGATGTGTTTGATACCGTTGTGAAGAGAGAGGTCGCCGAACCCAAAGATGTTTTTGCCCTGATTGAAGCCAGACTGCGGGATAAGTCCAATATTAGTGTTGAGCATTTTTATGAGCTGCGCGTAGAAGCGGAGCGGATTGCTAGGAAAGCAAATCGTAGGCGAGAGGTTACTCTTGAAGATATCTATAAACAGGTACCCGTATCCAATGAGCAAAGGCTTGAGCTTATGCGTTTGGAATGTCAGACAGAGATTGAAATTTCTATGCCGAATATTCCAATAAAGCATGTTTATGATGCCTGTACGCGGCAGAGAAAGAAGATTCTTTTTATTTCCGATATGTATCTTCCTTCCGAAGTCATATGGAAAATATTGCGGAAAAACGGGTATGACACAGGCCGTCTTTATGTTTCCTGCGAGGCTGGCAGGACGAAAAGGGATGGCGGGTTGTTTACATATATTCAAAAGGAGGAAGATTTGACCGTTGACGGTTGGCTCCATATTGGGGATGCGATCCCCGGGGATTACCTGTCGCCCAAACGGTTAGGGATCAAAACGATCCTGATTGATCGGAATCTTCGATACAAGTAATGCGAGATATATCATGATCAGCTTTTTTACGATTATAATATTCCGCTATATGGATGAAATAGAAACATAAGTGATCGGTATTTACGGATCATTCAGGAGATGAATCGCTATGAAAATCATTATTGTTTGTGACTATGCTTGCATTTATGGCGGCGCTCCAAAAGTCGCAATCACCGAGGCGGCAGTGTTGGCCGAACAGGGATATGAGGTGACGTATTTTTCCGGTGTGGGGCCGGTGGACGAAAGACTGGAAAAGTCCGGAGCAAAGATTATATGTCTGAATCAAAAAGCCCTGAAAAGCCAGTTGAATAATTTATGGAACAAAGCGCGTGGCGCTGTACAGGGACTCTGGAATCGTCAGGCGAAAGAGCGGTTTGTGTCTTTATTGAATTCGTGTCGTCCGGATGATACGATTGTTCATTTTCACGTATGGTCGTTCGCACTTTCTCCAGCGTTATTTTCCGTAACGGCGAAAAGACATTATAAAGTAGCAATCACCTGTCACGACTACATATTGAATTGTCCGGTCTTGACATATTTCAATCATAAGAAAAATCGTATGTGTAGATGCAAGGCTATGTCAGTTAGTTGCATTATGACGGACTGTGACAGAAGAGGTTATACGCAGAAGATCTATCGGGTGATCCGTAATACTTTGTTGCTCCGACTGCTAAAAAGGAATGATCTTGCCCTTCTATATCCGGCCAGACTGGTGAAAGAGGACATGGACAAAAATCTGCGTCTCAGCCGCAAAGACTTCATTCTTGACAATCCGGTTGAAATCCGGCAGATGCCGAAATTAGAGCCTCAGAAAAATAACAGATATCTCTACGTTGGACGTGTCGACAGGGAAAAAGGATTGGACTTGTTTTGCAGCGCGGTGACAAAGGCAAATGTTCCCGCTGACATCATCGGGGACGGCGAGGAAAAGGAGCGGCTGATGAAGCTCTATCCGAACATAGCATTTCACGGCTGGCTCTCTTCGGCGGATATGGAGCCGATCATCAGGAGGGCTCGTTGTCTGATCGTTAGCTCGTTGTGGGCGGAAATAGGGCCTCTCGTGGTACCGGAGGTTCAATGTACTTACGGTTTGCCCTGCATCGTTCCGTCACTGTGTAATTGGGCGGATGGTATTCGGGAAGCAAAGACCGGTTTGATATATGAAATCGGAGACGAGACGTCCCTGCTGCAGTGCATTCAGTCGTGCAAAAGTGACGAGCAGATTGAGGAGCTTGCCGCAAACTGCAGAGAGATCGATGTAAATAAATATAGTGAAAAAACGCATGTTGATCATCTGATAAGGATTTATGAGAACATCCTGTCTGGACAACGTGCCGTTTGATGCCATAACGGAAAAGAGGAATAACAACATGATCATCACCTGTGCCAGCTATTACGCGACCGGCTCCAGCGCTGTGACGGATTTGTTCAGCGAGTTTGCAAACTGTTCCAGCGCGGGTGAATATGAGTATCGTTTTATTCATGATCCGGACGGGCTTCGGGATCTGGAATACAACCTGATCGAGAACAACAACCGCCACAACACGAGCGCCGCGATCAAGCGCTTTCTGAAATACACAAAATATATCAGCGGAAATCCGGTTCGAAAGGGGTATTCCGGCAGGATGGGGCAGGGGTGTTTTTACCGCCTTTCAAGGGAATTCGTGGACCAGATTACCGAACTGCAGGCGCACGGCTGGTGGCACTACGACCAGATGCAAAAAGGCCCGCTTTTAAAGTATACCGACAAGCTGATTTCGATCGGTCTGACCGCATTGCAGGGAAAGCATGCCAGAACGACAAAACGCTACTCCATTTTGGATATCACCAATGTGCAGTCCTATTTTTCTGCGATTGATCGTGACACTTTCTATCGTCTCGCGCGGGACTATGTTGCCAAAGTAGTAGATGCTCTCAATCGTGATCACGCAGAATATGTCATGATCGATCAGTTGCTACCGCCGTCTAACGTGGATCAATATCTAAACTATTTTGACGATAACATCCGGGTCGTGGTGGTAGAGCGTGATCCGCGAGACGTGTATCTTTATACGAAGATATATGCCCGAGAAAAGATCATCCCTTATGACGATGTGAAGGATTTTTGTCAATGGTATGAGATCACGCGCCGCCATCGCAGGACGGAAGTGTATAACTCCCGAAAGGTCTGTTTCCTGCACTTTGAGGATTTGATTTACCGCTATGAGGAAACCCGCGACCGCCTTGCTGCTTTCGTGGGAATGGATCTGAAAGATCATATTCATCCGCTGACCGCGTTTGATCCGGCTGTGTCGATTCAGAATACGAATATGAAGGCCAAATTCCCGCAATACCGGAATGACGTGATTTATATTGAAAAGACCCTTGCGGAATATCTCTATCCATTTCCGGAAGAGGTCAACGTGTTGATGGGAGAGAAGGCATTATGAGATAGCCCTTCGTGATATCGCTACGGTTCCGTCCGTGATGTACAATGCGTGAAAGAATCAGGGCTATTGCGAGCAAGGAGAGAAAACTATGGTGATTGGCTATACCACAGGCGTTTATGACCTGTTTCATATAGGACATCTGAATCTGCTTAAGAACGCAAAGGGTATGTGCGATAAGCTTATTGTCGGCGTGACGGTGGACGAGCTGGTGTCTTATAAGGGAAAGCGGGCGATGATCCCCTTTGAAGATCGAATCGAGATCGTCCGAAGCTGCAAATATGTGGACGCCGCCGTGCCTCAGTGTGATATGGACAAGCTGTCAGCCTGCAAAAAGCTGGGCGCGTCGGTTCTTTTCGTGGGCGACGATTGGTATGGGACGGAGAAGTGGAAGGAGTACGAGGCGGCCTTTACAAAAGAGGGGATCCGTATTGTCTACTTCCCATATACCAAGGGCATATCGTCTACGCAGATTCAGAAAGCATTGGACGCGGTGAGAATACATAATCTGGAGGACGTAAAATGAGGGTTGATAAAAATTATTGCATGAGCTCTTACATGGCATTTCGCTATATTGAGGATGCAGACAAGGACTTTTATGAGAACATGCATCACAGCAATATCCGGCCGGAATCAGAACCTGTCTTTGTTCGCACAGCGCAGGACATCGACCGGGCGATCAGCATGCAGATGACAGAAATCCACCGGGGGGGGGGAAAAACTCGGTATTTTCCTGTCAGGAGGGATGGACTCAGCCATTTTGGCATCTTATATGGGCGGGTGCGACGCCTATACCTTCCGTTTCCTAGGGGGTAGCTTTCAGAAAGAAGAACTGGTGAGGGCCGAGTATTATGCTGATTATTATGGCTTGCGTCTCCATTATGTAGATATCGATTGGAACACCGTCGAGAAATACCTTGATCCGGTGATGCGTCGTAAGTGTGCGCCGGTACACTCCATCGAGCCCCAGCTTATGCAGGGCGCCCTGCAGGCCAAGACAGACGGCGTGGAGACAATGATCATCGGCGAGAGCAGTGACCTTATCTTTGGCGGTATGGATCAGCTTCTGAGTCGGGACTGGATAGTTGACGGCTTTATGGAGCGGTATATCTTTACAAAACCGGCGGATGTTCTGCGCGAGCCTGTGGATATGAGCTATCTGTTCGAGCGTTACCGCCAAGGGGAGAAGATCGACTTTCTGCGATTCATGGACGATGTATTTTCCGTGGAGAGCTCGAATTCATATATCAATGCATTTGCCACGGCAGAGATGCCTTATTTTGACCCCTATGCCCAATTGAGGATGGCCGAGCCCCTTGACCTTGGACGCGTACGCAGCGGCGAGTCCAAATACTTGATCCGCGAGCTTTTTTCAACCAAATACCCGGATGTATCAGTTCCGAACAAGCTGCCGATGCCCCGGCCGGTGGACGCATACTTCGCCCACTGGGAGGGACCAAAGCGGCATGAATTCAAGCCAGACCTTGATATGACAAGGTTCACCGGCAACCAGAAATGGCAGCTTTATTGTTTGGAGAGGTTCCTGAACATGTACGAGCCGGAAGCAAAGTGATATGCCCGGTGCCTTTTGGTCAGAGAGAGCGGATAATAAACTGACCGGAGGTGTGTCATGGCGACAGATAGAAAGTACTGCATGAGTTCATATCTGATGTTCAGATATGTCTTTAATCGGAACAAGGCTTTTTCGCATGGAAAGCCATGCAATTTAGTAGATATATCTTTTCCGCGAACACCGGTGAAAACGGCGAAGGAGCTTTTGTCGGCGCTGACCACAAGCGTTGAAGATGCCTGCAGAGACGGCACCGCGGCGCTGGCACTGAGCGGCGGGATAGATTCCGCCATTTTGGCGCGGCTTTGCCCGAAAGGAACGAAAGCGTATACCTTTCGTTGCATTGTTCCCGGTGTGGAGGTGACAGATGAGTCGGTGCAGGCACGACACTGGGCTGAGCTTTGCGACTTGGACCATGAGGTCATAGATATTGCTTGGAAGGATATCGAGCAGACCAGCAATGTTCTTATGATCCGTAAGGGCGCGCCGATCCACTCGATCGAGGCACAGATATATTTTGCGTCTAAAAAAGCAAAGGCAGATGGGGCGGAGAAGTTCATTTTCGGGGAAAACGCCGATATCATCTATGGTGGGATGAACGGACTGCTGGCGAAGGACTGGTTGTTTTCCGAGTTCGTTGACCGCTATACATATGTGATGCCCTACCGGGTTTTGCGTGACCCGGAGATGATTTTGGAGCCATTCCGGGAATTTGAAAAGGACGGACGCATCGATGGGCACAATTTTATCAACAAGTACTTCCGTCAGGAGGCTTTGGGCACTTATACAAACGCCTGTGAGACGGCGGGGATAGAGTTCGTCGGACCTTATTCCAGAACGTGCCTTGATGGATCGATAGATTATGACCGCATTAGGGGCGGCGACACCAAGTACATGGTGCGGGAGGTGTTTCGGAAGTTATATCCGAACGAGCAAATGCCTGCAAAGATACCCATGCCCCGGCCGATGAACGAGTGGATGAAGGATTGGACAGGTCCGACGAGGCCGGAATTTTGGCCCCATTGCACGGACGGAATGACTGGAGATCAGAAATGGATGGTCTGGGCTCTGGAGAGGTATTTGAATATGCTGGATGGTAGATAAAATGACGGAGATAAAATACAAAGTGGGAATTGAACATGCGGATAATTATCGGCTGGAGACAGTGAAGACCGCGCTGATAAAGTGTTTTTCTGATATAGGATTTCCAAAGGAAAACTTTTTAGGAGGGATAGTTCATCCGGGCGACAGAGTTTTTATCAAGCCCAACTGGGTAGCTTCCCGCTGGCGGGAATCCTGTCCGCACAAGGACACGCTTTATTCGGTGATTACCCACCCTAACGTGGTTGAGGCGGTGGTAGATTATGTGGCAGAGGCATTGCGGGGGCAGGGGGAGATCATCATCGGGGACAATCCCTCCATAGACGCAGACTTTCGTGAGTTGATGGAGTTCACGCAGATCGAGCGCCTGAAGGACAAATATGACTGCAAGGTATCTATTCTGGATCTGCGGCCGCTAGTGTGCGACGATTTGGCCAATTACGGAAAACGAAACAAAATGGTGCCGCAGGCCGGCGACCCGGCGGGCATAGTTGAGGTGAATCTGGGAAAAGAGTCCATGTTCTATGGCGTGGATCCGACTCGGTTTCGGGGTGTATTTGATGAGCGGGATGAAACGGTGGCGTCACATACGGGGGATACACAACTGTATACCTTTGCCCGCAGTCTCTATGATGCGGATGTATATATTTCCATTCCCAAAATGAAAACTCATCAGAAGGTGGGCGCCACTCTGAATCTGAAAGGGCTGGTAGGGGCGATTTCTAACAAAAATCAGCTCGTCCACTGGCAGGTGGGGTATCCGGAGATACGTGGCGACGAGTATCCATCCAAGGCCGCGTGGGAGGCGGCGCAGGCTGCAAAGGTAACCCACCGTGGCGCGTGGCCCGGGAACGACACCATTTGGCGGATGGTAGTTGATTTGTATAATGCGCTGCGTAAGCGGGAGCGGCGGTATTTGTCTGTAGTGGATGGCATTGTGGCTGGCGAGGGGCAAGGGCCGTTTTGCCCGACAAGCAAAAACGCTAATACGATTATAGTTGGTGAGAATCTATTGTCGACGGATATTGCGACGGCAAGATATATGGGGTTTAATCCGGCTAGTATCAGGTATATGAGTCATTTTCTGAATTCTGAGATCAGCCTTGGAAATATTTCTGTAATGATTAACGGTCGCTCGAAAAAGGATTTTTTCAGTTGTAACAATCATTATAAGGATTTTCTTGTTATGCCGCAGTGGGAAATACTTAAAAAAGTTTATTAGTAAAGAAACTTTAAAATGTACAATACCGCATCGGATAGGCAAAATCCTAGCGAGCAGAAGGAGAAATCAGCAAAATGTATCGTCCAGCAAATAAGGCACTTAAAGAAATTGCCGAGAAGGTCATAGACCCGGCTATCCGTTTTTTTAATTTCCCGCTGGCGTATCTCGCGGGAAGGTCAGAAAGTATGGAGAAAGCGATCCTTCGTCCTGTGATCAAAAGCTATACCAATCAGTCAAAGGACTGGATCATTCAGTACACCAAGCTGCCAAAGGATGTCGAAAAGATCCCCGTGGAATGGCCGGATGACGACGGGTTTGCGGGATATGCGATCATCTTGCAGGGGCCGGTGCGTACGGAGGAGAATTTCACTGTCGAAACAGTCAAATATTACAAACGATGCTATCCCGGCGCGACGATCATCGTCTCGACATGGATTGGGGCGGACACGGCGGCAAAGGCAGCGGCAAAAAAGCTGGGCGCTGTCTGGATCGAGAGCGAACCGCCGCAGGTGCGCGGAGCAGGGAATGTCAATATGCAGTTGGATTCCTCGCTGGCCGGCATGAAAAGGGCGAAATCTCTGGGCTGCAGGTACGCGATGAAAACAAGGACAGATCAACGGATTTATGCCAATGATGTGCTACAGTACTTCCGCAACCTGCAGGAAATGTTTCCCTCGGGAGATCCCGGTATCATGCCGCAGCGTCTGGTCTATATCAGCAGAGGATCGGCATATCGGTATTTTCCGTTTTTCCTTGGCGATTTTGTTGTTTTCGGCGCGATGGATGAGATGATAAAGCTGTACAGCGTCAAAAGGGACGACCGGCCGAATGATTTTCATAAAGTGCGCATTGAGGAGGAAGGGCAGCTTAATTATGAAATCGGCGAAAAACTGGAAGTGAAGTGCGACAGTTCCCCATATGAACTGTATCCGGATTTTGAGGAACGATTTTATAATCTGATGTATTCTGAAATCCGGATCTCCTTGCAATTTTTTTCCGAGAATATCTGTCCGGTGCGCCGCGGCGACGATTTAATGGACGCGTATTATACCTACCTTAAAAAATATGCCATCATTGCAGATGTCGAGAAAGTGCTGCCCTATTTCCCGAAATACCCATGGTATGCCAGACGCGGCTTTAACGAGTTCAACGCCGTTGGGAAAATGGATTTCAAAAAGTGGATGGAGCTTTATTTGCATTATCAGCCGAAGAAAGACTGGGTCAGATCTGCCGATACTGTAGAAAATAGAAAAGAGTTCGTATGAAATGTCATCTTATTATGCCAATGGGCGGGGCAGGTTCCCGCTTCTATAAAAATGGATATGTATTGCCCAAACCTATCATTGAGATTCACGAAAGACCGTTTTTTTATTGGGCAGCAATGTCGATATTGAAGTATATTCCTACCGCAGATGTAACATTTGTCGTGTTGAGACAGCATGTGGATGAATTTCAAATCGACAAAGTAATTCGCACCTATTTTCCGAATGCGCGGATCAAAGTATTGTCAGAAATCCTTCCCGGGCCGGTTTATACGGCACTGGAGGGGGTTCGCGATTTACAGGATGACGTGCCGGTGATCATCAATGATTGTGACCATATGTTTTGCTGTCATGGGCTTAATGAACTGATGAATGGTGCCCCGTTTTCTTATGATGGGGTGCTCCTGACTTTTAAATCAAATCTGCCTCAATACAGTTATGTTCGTTATGACGAAGCGGGCAAGATCATCGGTACGGCGGAGAAGCAAGTAGTGAGCAGTCACGCGATCTGCGGGGCGTACACTTTCCGTAATACCGCGCTTTTTCGGGAAGCAGCTTTTGAGTATATTCAACAAAGCTCTGACGGGGAGAAATATATGAGTGGTGTGTACTCCGTACTGTGCGAGCGGGGCATGAAACTGACGGATTATTTACTGGATTTTCATGTGGAATTCGGGACTCCAGCGGAATATGAGATCGCAAAGAATTCTCATTATTTTCGAATCTTTGAGTAAGAAATAAAAGAGGTTGATGATGCGAACGAAAGCTTTAAACGGTCATTCCGGCTGCAAGGTGCTTTTGTGTGAAAATGACGCACGGGTATTTGTACGAAAAATATCCAGTAGCAGGGATTACAACACGCGCTTGCAAACTCAGGTCAATAAGCAAGCGCATTTTGAAAGCAGATTTGTTAATGCACCAAGGATTATAAATAGCGGAATTACAGATGACGGTCTTTATTATTTTGATATGGAATACATACGTGGCGTTACACTTGCGGAGTATATGCACCGGATCGAGATTGGCAAGATTCGCGGCATTGTTTCAGAACTTATGAGCCATATTTCGGAGGTCAATAGAAAAAGCGGCCCTGACAGGACAGATATGTTTTTGAGTAAAATTAACGCCTTGCGACAATCCCTTTCATTATGGATGACTGTCATTCCGGGTGCAGATATGCAAGTGATCAACCGTACTTTAGCAGTCCTTGAGGCACATTCATGGAAAAACTTTACACAATCATCTTGTCATGGTGATTTGACCCTTGAAAACATCATTGTACGCGACGGCGAGCTTTATTTCATTGATTTTTTGGATTCATTCTATGATTGTTGGCTTCTGGATATCAGCACGCTTTTACAGGATGTTTATACTATGTGGGCCTATCGCGATTGGAATGCAATAGACATAAACACGCAAATCCGGCTAGCTGTATTTAGGGACATTCTTGTGGATGAGATTTGCGGTATAGATGGCGGAATGTGGATTATAGAAGCGTTTTACGCATTATTACTTAAATTGTTACGCATTTACCCATACACAAGGGATGAAAAGACAATCCGGTTCCTGAACGCAAAGCTGACAGAGGTTTTATTACTTCTGGAGAAAGGAGATTTCATGCCGTGCGAACGCTGATTGTTTTATGCGCAGGTAAACACATGCGGGAAAATCTCCCGCTCTATCTGAACCGACACCCGGACAATGTACTTCTGGCACGCAAGTTGTTGGAAGACATATATCCTGAGAGCTATGATCGTATCATTTATACGGTTCTGAGAGAGGACTGCGAGAAGTATAATGCCCACAAAAAATTACAAGCCGCGCTGGAAGGCACATTTCCCATTGAGATTTTTACATTGGGAGCACCTACTTCGGAACCTGCGGAGAGCGCATATCGCACCATAAAGGCTATGAATATTTCCGGTGAAATTGTTATCCGGGACAGCACCAGCGCGTTTCGATTGGAGAAGAATGTTCGGGGAAATTTTGCAGCAGGACTGTATCTTTGCAAATACACCCGGGAAATTTACCGCGTGCGGACAAAGAGTTTTATCATCACCAATGAGCAAGAGCAAATTTCAGATATCGTGGAAAAGAGCTTTCGCTCCGACATCATATCAGTTGGTCTCTATGGACTTAGTGATGCGAAGGATTATGTTATGGCGTATGAGCATTTGAGCGACAAGCGCCACCCCATTGAGCATCTATATGTGAGTAACATCATTTCCTATCTGATTGGCTATCAACAGTTGATTTTCAACCATGTGGGTGTGGATCATTATGAAGACTGGCGAGATCCGGACGTATGGACTATATTACGGGAGAAATACGGACAGAGCAAACTTGTAATGGTTGATCTGGACGGTACACTGTTTGACACGCGGAAAGTGAATTATATGGCATACCGGGAGGTAGCGGAACGGCACGGATTTAAGCTTGATTATGAATATTACTGCAAGTATTGCAACGGAAAATATTATATGGATTTCCTTCCCCAGATTACGACGCATAACGAGACAATTTTGCACCAGATGCATGAGGAAAAGGTGACGGCCTACAAAAAATATTTTGAGTATGCCGTTCCAAATAAGACCCTGATCGATATGCTGCGTTTGTTGGGCAGGGAATATCACAAGGCACTGGTGACAACGGCGTCAAGAGAGAATTCTTATGATATTCTAAACTGCTTCGGCTTGTCTGACCTATTTGACCTGATCCTGACCCGCGAAGACACAGAACGCGTAAAACCGGCTCCGGAGGGCTTTTTAAAAGCAATGTCATATTTTTCCGCTGTACCGGAGAATTGTATCATTTTTGAGGATTCGAAAGAAGGCATCGAAGCTGCAAATCGCGCGGGGGTACAGTGTTATGTGGTGAAGGGTTATAGGTAGGGGTGAATGAAATGAAGAAGGTATAGCAGTAAAAGTATTTCAGCATTGGTTTGCTATATTGCAAAGCCTGAAAGGAGGAGTTATTGAATGTCTGATAAAGTTTTGACTGTTTCCATCGCCGCCTACAACATGGAGGTGTATTTGCGCCAGACGTTGGACTCTCTGATCGACGAGCGTGTGATCGATGATTTGGAAGTATTTGTCGTGGACGATGGAAGTACGGATCGAACGCTGGAGATTGCGCAAGAGTATGCTGCCAAGTATCCCCATTCCATTTTTGCGATCCACAAGGAAAACGGCGGCTACGGCACGACCGTCAACTACAGCATCGCCCATGCGACGGGGAAATATTTTAAGCTGCTGGACGGCGACGACTGGTTTGATACGGAGGAATTGGTCAAGTTGGTCGCGACACTGCGGGGAATACAGGATGATCTGGTTCTTTTGCCAATTAGATGCGTCTATGAGAACGGAAGAGAGGAAAAGCAGCCTGCGGTGTCACCCCGGGACAACATTGGAAACGGGGACGGCGTCATTCTGGATGAAGCATCCATGACGGCTGGGACACATAAGAGAGCCTATCGAACTGAGGTGTTGAAGCGATCCGGCCTGACGCTCCCGCCGCATCGATTGTATACAGACAGTCTGTATTGCGCTGTTCCGCTTGTGCTCTGTGAAACCGCGAGATATTTTGATATCCCCGTATATTGCTATCGCCTCGGGCGTGATGGGCAGAGCCTTGATCCGATTACTCGGTATCACCATGCGCAGGATCTCAGATTGCTGATTGAGGATCTGCTTGTTTTTTATGTTGAAGCGAAAAGCAGGAAACTGCGCAATCTTACATATCTGGAGCATCAATTAGAATCTGATTATCTACTTTGCCTGTCATCGTACCTTTACGCCCCGGTTTCGAAGAAGGCGTTAGATCAGATTAAAGAATGTGACAAATATGTGGGTTCGCTCGCTCCGGAAATATCTAAACTTGAGCATACACATGGGCGTAAGATCGCTAGCTTTATTAAGCTTTGCCACAAAACAAACTATATGGCTTATTGGCTGTTGAAGCTTGTGCCGGGAGATTTTTATATGCACAATAACAGGAAACTGACTTTGAGTATAGTAAAGAAAAAATACAGGGGGGGGGTAGCAGGAAATAATCTTCATCGTCCTGTTATCGCGTGCTGCGCAGGTGCTGCGGCATGAGAGAGAAAAATCTCACCGTTTCTATCGCTGCCTACAATATGGAAGCGTATTTGCGCCAGACGTTGGACTCCCTGATCGACGAGCGCGTGATCGATGATTTGGAAGTGTTCGTCGTGGACGACGGCAGTACGGATCGGACGCTGGAGATCGCGCAAGAGTATGCTGCCAAGTATCCCAATTCTATCTTCGCGGTTCACAAGGAAAACGGCGGCTACGGCACGACCGTCAACTACAGCATCGCCCATGCGACGGGGAAGTATTTTAAGCTGTTGGACGGCGACGACTGGTTTGATACAGAGGAATTGGTCAAGCTGGTCACAGCGCTGAGGGGACTGGATGACGATGTCGTGTATACTTCTGTTCGGGCTGCCTATTCGGATGGAACTTTTCGATATGTGAATGGGATCGGCAATCCGAGCGAAACGTCCAAGGTAGGAAAGGTTGTTCCGCTGGAGGATATTAAAACCTTCCCCGGCATCCATGGCACTTTCTATAAGACGGAGATTTTGCGAAAAGCCGATCTGAATCTCCCGGCGCACCGACTGTATACGGATACGTTCTATAACGATATCCCACCGGCTTTCTGCGAGAATGCACGATTCTTTGATTTTTGCGTGGAGAATAGGCGTCTTGAACGAGATGGGCAAAGTACTACCCGGCAGTCGCTGGTGTCCCATGCCGACGAATTGAAACAAAATGTCGAGGATTTGCTCTATTTCTATGAAAGTGCCAAGGGAAAGAATCTTCGTCATATGACTGTTGTGAAAAGGCGTATCCAGTTTGACTATGCATTCGGGATTAAGATGATCCTCTTGGCTCCAATTTCAAGGGAATCCCTGTGTCGCTTCCGGGCCTATGAGCGGGAGCTTGGATCGATCTCCCGGGATATTTATAGCCTAGACGAGATTTCCACTAAACCAGCTCTCTTTATTAAGCTCTGCCGCAAAACGAACTATCTTGCATATTGGCTGCTCAAGCTGATTCCCGGTGGTTGGCCGTTCAGGATCTAAGGGATTCCCGGATGGGAGGATCAGATACCGCACTCTTTCGGGAAATATGCGGATAGATATACGAGCGGTATTTTTCAGGAGGAAGCCGATGAATCAAGCTCTGATAAAACATCCAAAACAGTTTCAGCTAAATAGAAAGGATGCCGCCTATTGGCTGTTTTTGGTTTTGATGACGCTGCCGCATCTTGAGCCGTTGTATCTGGATACATTTCCAAGTATTGGAATGATCTTTACTCTGATGAAGGCAGCGACACTTTTGATCATGTGTTTCTGTTTTTTGCTAACTAGAAGAAAGATCTCCTATGTAATTCTTTTGACAGTAGCATGGCGTGGAGTGCTTGTGCTGAGTACCGTCTTGCACGATGGACAGGTTTATGGTTCTATAGCTTCATCCCTCTCCATTTTGAGTGTGATGTTGCTCTATGAGTTGACATATACTCAAAAAAACACGACGTTCTTATCCGCGCAACTTTTCTGCTTTGAAATTGTTATTTATATTAATTTCATTACTGAACTAATCTTTCCAAACGGAATGTATCTTAACGAAACGTTTCCGTATGGGCCAAACTGGTTTTTGGGATATTACAACTCGTATACAGTGTACTGTATCCCGGCGTTAATGTTTGCTTGGCTATATAAAGAGAAAACTGATAAAAAATTTCGGACATATTTTCTGACTGTAATCATCATTGCATCGGATATAGTAGTTTTTGCTGGCGGGTTTACGATGGCACTTGCCAGTATGGGGATTGTCTATATTTTCTTTAAAGGCAGAACAAGGATCTTCAATTATATTAATTATTGGATGCTCCATATTATCTTTTTGGTGTTTATCATTGTGCTGAAACTGCAAAACTTGTTTTTTGTGCTGTTAAATGATATTTTGGGCAAATGGTCTTCCCTATTGAGCCGCATGAATATATGGGATCAAACATTTAGGTTCATTTTCAAATCTCCTTGGATTGGGTATGGGTCGCAAGAGAAGACGAGAAGATTAATGGAATTTCATTCAAATTGGATGATACATTCTCATAATATGTTTCTTGAAATGCTTTATCAGGTTGGTATCATCGGATTGATTTTGTTTGCTGCTGTTGTAATTGTAGCTGGAAGAAATTTGATGAAGCATCGCGATACAAATGAAAGCAAAATAATTGCCACAGCGTTTTTGGGTTGGTGCATCTGTACATTGGTGGAGCCTTTTACATCTTCTTTCCTGATGGGGATGTTCGTGATCGCATACCATAGTAATAGCGAACTAGCGGGCAATCGACAGCCCTGCAGGAAAAGAATAAAAAGAAGGATCGGTTTTGGTCGATCCTTCAAAGGACAAAATGCTTGATGTAGCTGTTAGCGTGAGATTGCCGTCTCGAGTTCACGGATGCGGGCTCTCAGTTTTTCATTTTCATCAGAAAGTGTGGCATTATCTTTTTCTTGAGTGGCAATGGTTTTCTGAGCCTCGGCATATTTGTCTTCCAATTCCTCAAGCTGGAAGATGTATTTGTCATTTGGCAGGCGCAGAGCACCGGGTAAGAGTGGTCGCATGGTATAGTCGCCTCCTTTTTTCCTGTAGTGCAGGATGATTTGATCGTATAGCTGTCCGGCAGTATCACAGAGCTTTAGCATGTCGGTATATGAGATATTTCCGGCAGAGTAGTTCAGATTTATTGCTTTTATTATATCAGATTCTATGGACTCAATCAACCGGTCGCATTCATTTTTGTCAAGCCGTTTCAGATGTCCGCGTTTGTCGAAGAGGAAGGAGCGCAGGCGCAGCACTTGGAAGGGGATCAGCACAATGAGCTTCTTCTGCAGAATCTCCGCGGAGCTTTGCCGCAGATAGACAATGTTCCGCACACGGTAGTCGATGGAGCCCAGTCCTTGAAAATGAATATGTAAAACATCCTCGGGAGGGATGTCGTCACGGTCGCTCAGATAAATGACGACCGGCTCAGGGAATTCCAGACAGAGACTGCCGTCCCGGCGTGATTCCAGCGCATGATGAAAGCCATACTCGAATACACGGACAACGATGTCGTTGCTGTAGGACATCTGGGCCTCAAGATGGTAATGGAACCGTCCGCCAATCAGGACAAAGACGTCGGCAAAGCGGTGCCGCAGGGAGGCATTTGTGGATTCTCGGTTGGTGTAGACAACGCTGCTGTCAGGCGGGTGGTTCGTACCGAAGAGGCCGTTGATGAGGTTGATGACAGCGGCATTTGAAAGCGAGAAAAGACGTTTGAACGCGCGGTCAAAGATTTGTCTGAGTTCTTCCAATAAATCAGCTCCTTTCTACTGTAATGGAAGATGGGATATCTGGGAAAAGAGAAAATGCATGGGGAAAGATATAATATGAACGTAAGTATATACAATATATGATTAAATATAGTATACATGAATTATATAAAAAGTCAAGTTTTTTGTTGCGAGGAGGTTTGTGGTATGAATGCGCAAGTGAAAAGCTGCAACAGGGAGATTGTCTATAGTGCTCCTGTTATGAAAGATTATGCTTATGGGTGGAAGCTCTACCGAAAATACAAGCGGATCAGTCAGGATTCATATCTGACCGGTTCTCAGTACAGGGTGTGAAAATATGAATCAGATAAGAAAACATAGCAATGTGATTTGTATCAATAGGAAGGATGCTCATTGCAACGGCCTTTCTGGATTGGTGCGTTGCAGCGCTGGTGGAGCCATTTACATCTTCTTTCCTGATGGGCATGTTCGTGATCGCCTACCATAGCAACAGCAAATTGGCGGGCAATCGACAGCCCTGCAGGAAAAGAATAAGAATAAGGACCGGTAAAGACCGATCCTTCAGAGTACAAAATCCCTGATGTAGCTGTTAGCGTGAGATTGCCGTTTCGAGTTCACGGATGCGGGCTTTCAGCTTTTCAATTTCATCAGAAAGTGTGGCATTGTCTTTTTCTTGAGTAGCGATGGTTTTTCCCTGAGTGGCGATGGTTTTCTGAGCCTCGGCATATTTGTCTTCCAATTCCTCGAGCTGGAAAATGTATTTGTCATTTGGCAGGCGCAGGGCGCCGGGTAAGAGTGGTCGCATGGTATAGTCGCCTCCTTTTTTCCTGTAGTGCAGGATGATTTGATCGTATAATTGTCCGGCAGTATCACAGAGCTTTAGCATGTCGGTATATGAGATATTTCCGGCAGAGTAGTTCAGATTTATTGCTTTTATTATATCAGATTCTATGGACTCAATCAACCGGTCGCATTCATTTTTGTCAAGCCGTTTCAGATGTCCGCGTTTGTCGAAGAGGAAGGAGCGCAGGCGCAGCACTTGGAAGGGGATCAGCACAATGAGCTTCTTCTGCAGAATCTCCGCGGAGCTTTGCCGCAGATAGACAATGTTCCGCACACGGTAGTCGATGGAGCCCAGTCCTTGAAAATGAATATGTAAAACATCCTCGGGAGGGATGTCGTCACGGTCGCTCAGATAAATGACGACCGGCTCGGGGAATTCCAGACAGAGACTGCCGTCCCGGCGTGATTCCAGCGCATGATGAAAGCCATACTCGAATACACGGACAATGATATCATTGCTGTAGGACATCTGGGCCTCGAGATGGTAGTGGAACCGTCCGCCAATCAGGACAAAGACGTCGGCAAAGCGATGCCGCAGGGAGGCATTTGTGGATTCTCGGTTGGTGTAGACAACGCTGCTGTCAGGTGGGTGGTCCGTACCGAAGAGGCCGTTGATGAGGCTGATGACAGCGGCATTTGAAAGCGAGAAAAGACGTTTGAAAGCGCGGTCAAAGATTTGTCTGAGTTCTTCCAATAAATCAGCTCCTTTCAGCAATGGAAGATGGGATATCTGGGAAAAGAGAAAATGCGTAGAGAAAGATATAATATGGATATTATTATATATAATAAATGATAATTATAGTATACATAGATTGTTGAAAAAGTCAAGTTATTTTGTTGCGAGGAGGTTTGTGGTATGAATGCGCAAGTGAAAAGCTGCATTAGGGAGATTGTCTATAGTGCTCCTGTTATGAAAGACTATGCTTACGGGCAGAAGCTCTACCGAAAATATAAACGGATCAGCAAGGATTCAAATTTAGCCGGGTTTCTGCTGGCGAACGGTTCCCGTTTTTACTATTGCCCGAAGTCGGCGAGCAAGGCGGAGCAGATCGCCCGTCTGCTCCGGCGCGTGGACATACAGCCTGTGGAAAACAGCAGCTTTTTCTATTCATTGGATTGTTATAAAACGCTGGGAAACCGCCATTATGTTTATGGAAATTGTACTGCCGATATTGGAGCGTTGGTAAATGGGAGCATTGAGGAGCCAGACGGGACGGATCAATTCGCGGGAGAGATACGGGTGCTCGTCAACGCGTTGCGTTCTTATTTGCAGCGGTGTGAACAATTACCGGCAGCAGCAGAGCGGTACGGCAGACAACTGGATGCTGCCGGGTCTCTTTTTGATCGCCCCGCGGACAGTTTTTTTGAAGCTCTGCAGCGCATCCTCTTTTATAACCAGTTCCTCTGGCAGACGGGACACACTCTTGTTGGCCTCGGACATTTAGACTGGATACTGGAAGAGCTGTATAAACGGGATATTGAAAAGTGTGTGCTGACCAGAGAGGGCGCGAAGGAGCTGCTGAAGGATTTTTTCCGTGCGCTGCATGAGTATTACTGGTTCAAAAGCGCGGGGCTTATGGGGGATACCGGGCAGATCGTCAGCCTCGGTGGGCGGGATTCGGATGGAAAGTACCGCTGCAATGATTTGACATACCTCTTTATTGAGGTCTCCGAAGAATTGCGGATGCCCGACCCAAAGGTACTGTTGCGCTGCACGGCAGACATGCCGGAGGAGCTTCTGGCGGCGGCGGTGGACTGTATCGCCACGGGCATCGGGGCGCCTCTGTTGTCCAATGACGACACCATTATCCCGGCCATGATAAGCTGCGGTTATGAGAAAGCGGATGTCTATAACTACGGGACATCTGCCTGCTGGGAACCGCTGATGCCGGGCATAAGCTGCGAGGCGAATAATGTTGCTTCTTTGAATTTCGCGGAGCCGTTTACAAAGATGCTTTCCGCGCCGCGTTTTGCTGAGATCAAATCGGTGGAGGATGCAATGAAGCTCTATGAGGAGTATTTGGCGGCGTATATAAAGAGCGTGCTTACACCTCTTACAACGCGCACGTTTGAGGAGGATCCGCTTTTGTCGATGGCAAGTCCGTCTGCCAAGGCACGGCGAAAGGATATCACGAGGGGCGGCGCAAAATACAACAGTCTGGGGCTTACTTCTGTGGGGCTGGGGACGGTCGTTAATTCCTTGCTCAACGTCAAGAGGCTTGTCTTTGATGAAGGGCGTTATACGCTGGATCAGTTAAACAGATATCGGAAGAATAACTTCGCAGGAGAGGACGAGCTTGTGCAGGAGATGAAGGATCGGAGCCCCTGCTTTGGCTGTGACGATCCGGAGGTATTGGAACTGTCCCAGAGGATCATCGCTTTTACGAGTGGGGAATTTAGCAGATACAGGACAAAGTATGGCGGAAGGTTTAAGTTTGGACTCAGTTCGCCCGATTATATTACCAGAGCACAGAATATTCCGGCAACCTTTGACGGCAGGCGGGACGGTGATCCTTTCAGTGTGCATATTTCTTCGGCTGCTGCGATTCCGCCGACGGAGCTTTTGGCCTTTGCCATGAAGCTGGATTATAATGAAAACAGGCTCAACGGGAATGTGATCGATTTTATCACCTCGCCGGGGATGCTGAAACAGAACAGAGATAAGTATGTCGCGCTCCTGCGGGCAGGCTTTGCCGGGGGCATCTTCCAACTGCAGATGAACGTGGTGGACAGCAAGACGCTGATCGCTGCGAAAGCAGACCCTACGCTGTTTCCGAATCTGGTGGTGCGTGTGTGGGGATTCAGCGCCTATTTCAACGATCTGCCGGAGGAATACAAGGATGTGCTGATCGCTCGTGCTCTTGAGAGCGAGAAAGCGGCGTAGGGTGGGATACTGTGAAAAGGAAGAGCATTAAACTGAACTATATCTATAACGCCGCATACCAGATCCTGCTTCTGGTTATGCCGCTGGTGGTCGCTCCTTATCTCTCCCGCGTGCTGGAGCCGGAGGGCTATAATTTTTGAGGATGATGAAATCGTACTTTTCTAAATGAAAAGAGACGGGCAAAGGCGGTTTCGA
>CANQVH010000011.1 GCA_947627245.1 uncultured Lachnospiraceae bacterium
TGTCTGATTTGCTCCCGGATACCGTCCCAGTTCTCTTTGATGTAATCGCCGAGTTCCCCAACTGTCACTTCGTCCACCCCACCTGCACCTTTGTTCGCACAGACTCTTTTGTAGGCGGCGTTCATGTTGTCTTTGGACAGTATCTTTTCCAACAGCTCTGACATTGCTTTGTGTGCTTTCTCCTTTCCGTTCCCATGGATTCACCTTAGGTGATGCAGTACCTGCTCATCTACGTTTCGCCCTTCCTGCCGTCAGGTATTCCATGGGGCATACATTTGATTGCACGGTTACGTTGTTCAGCCCTTCGGCATTTCTACCTACTATGGCGTCTGCTGACTTCTCACGATAAATCGTTTTCAACCACCGGCGGGATATTTCAACCAATACCTGTGTCCGTGAGACCTCGCGGGATAAGCCGCCAGTCTTTCCTCGTCTACCTGCCTGATCTACGCATATGGGTTACGGTTGCCTTTTGGACTTCGCTGTCTTATGCCAGCTTATCCGCCAGATACGCCTTGTATCAGGTTTCTGTTCGTCAGGCTACGATTTCGCTATCCCTTCTTCTCGCCTACACCTCACGATGCAAACCTTGGGAGTCGCTTTGGGGTTCGTCGGCAACTACGCCCCTTGTGGACTTTCACCACAGACTGACGGCATGCCCGTCATACCCAAAAATCCATGAGGAGCGGTTCTTCCGCTCCTCATTCATGCTTTTCGGAAGAATAATCCTTCCATTCAAATTTTCCTTTCGTCCATCATACTCAGAACACCACCTGCACCAGCACCATATAGAAGACCGTACCGGTCAGAATCGACAGCAGCGTGTTGTGCTTCCACTTGTGCAGCAGCGCGGTCGCCGCCACAGCCAGCGCCTCCGGGATCGCGTGCGTGCTGCCTGTGACGGAAATGTCCTTCAGACAATAGACGACCAGCATGCCCATGATCGCGTAAGGAAGAACCTCGCCCAGATAGAGGACCGTCTTCGGCGTGCCTTTGTGGAATACCAAAAACGGCAAAAAACGGATCAGGGCCGTCACACCCGCGATCACCGCGATCAACAACAAGGAATGTACCGGATCAATCATGACTCACTTCCCCCTCTGTTCATCTCTTTTTATCGACTTTGGAACTCATTTTCCCCTTGAATAAAAACATCGCCGCCAATATCCCGATCATGGACGGAATCAGGAAGCTCTCCGCGCCGAACAGCAGACGGCAGACGACGGTAACCACAACGCCCGTGACTGCAGGCAGGTGCTGCTTCGTCTTCTCCCACTGCTCCACGAAGATCACAACAAACAGCGCTGTCATCGCGAAATCAATCCCCGCCGAATTGAAGGACAGCGCTGCCCCGGCCGCCGCTCCGATGATGCTTCCCGTGATCCAGTAGCACTGGTTCATCAGCGAGAGGAAAAAGTAATAGTTCTTCCGGTCAACGTCCTCCGGCAGATCCGGCGAGCACACGAGGGAGAATGTTTCGTCCGTGAGCGCGAAGATCAGATAGGGTTTTCGCCAGCCGGTGTCATTGTACTTTTCCAGCATCGTCAGCCCGTAAAACAGATGCCGGATGTTCACGAGCACCGTCATCAGCGCCGCCGCGATCAGCGTCGCCCCGCCGGAGAGCAGATCCACCGCCACGTACTGCATTGACCCCGCGAAAATCGTCACGCTCATCAGCGCGGCCCATAGCCAATTGTAGCCTTTGTCCTGCAGCAGCACGCCGAATCCGGTGCCGAGCACGATATAACCGGCCATGACCGGAAGGCTGGAAAGAAACGCATATTTCAGTGTACTGCGGATGTTTGTTTTTTCCATCTTTTATGTACCTTCCTTGTGATGCAAAAAAGGGCAATCCCTACGGAATGCCCCTTTTACCCGTATTGTCTGTATCGTTGTCAGTGTAAGGTGCTCAGATACTCCTCTATATTATGAACCGCTTCAGCCTCGTCCGCCCCGTTGGCAGTCACTGTAATCTTTTCACCGGCAGTGAGTCCAAAGGTCATCATGCCCATGATACTCTTCGCGTTGACCGTCTTGCCCTCGCTCTCCAGATGAATCTCGCTCTGGTACTGGCTCGCCACCTGTACCAGCAGCGCCACAGGTCTTGCTTCCAGATCGCTGGGAAGCTGAACCGTGATTTCCTTCTTTGTCATAATCATATTCCTCCTTGTTTAACCCTTGAATCCTCTGCCAGACGGCTCAGCTTCCGCAGCCTGTGATTCACGCCCGATTTCCCGATGGGCGGCACAAGCATCTCCCCCAGCTCCTTCAGCGAAGCATCCGGATGAGCCAACCGCAGCAATGCAATATCCGCCAGCCCTTCGGGCAATGTCTCCACATCTCTGTGTTCCATCAGATAACGGATATCTTCCATCTGCCTTACCGCCGCGCCTACCGTTTTGTTGATATTCGCGGCCTCACAGTTCACCTTGCGGTTCACCGTGTTTCTCATGTCCCGGACGATCCGGATGTTCTCCAGATTCATCAGCGAGACATGCGCTCCCATAATGTTGAGCATATCGACGATCTGCGCTCCCTCTTTAATATACACGATAAAATATTTTTTACGCTGTACAATTTTGGCATCCGGGCCAAAGGCATGTATCAGCGCGCCAAGCTGCCGCGCACGCTCCTGCGAAGCGCATGCGATCTCGAAATGATAAGACCGCTCCGGATTGCTGATCGAACCGGAAGCCAGAAACGCGCCCCGGATGAAAGCTCTCCTGCAGCATGACTTTTGCACCAGAAGCTGATTCGCCGGCGAGACCTGCTCTGCAACCTCTCCCTCCTCATCGAGAAGCTTCAGCGCGCGGAGAATGTTCCTCACACTCTCATGATCCCTTACCAGCAACGTGTATATCTGGGTACCGTTTTTGCCGCCTTTATGTAAACGTACGGAAACGTCACTACATATATTAAATGTTTTTCGCAATAATGTAAAGCATTTTCTTGCCACACTGATATTTTCTGTGTGAAATTTCAGACTCCAACGACCCGAAGCCGAGATGCAGACCGAGCCGCACATGCCTGTAATCGCCGCCAACTCGGCCAGTTGACAGTGTCTCGCCTCCGAAATCAGATGCGACAGTTCTTCCTTAACTTCTCCTGAAAATGACATCTTTGCCTCCGCTTTTCTCAGACACGGACGGGCTTCAGCCCCGCATGTCCCGGTGCTCCAGCTTGACCCCGTACTCAAAATGACGGCTCAGCCTCTGATACAACTGTTCCGCGATCGTCACAGAACGATGCTGGCCGCCCGTACAGCCGATGCTGATGACAAGCTGGTTTTTCCCCTCGTCCACATAATATGGCAGGGAAAATTCGAGCAGATCCGCAAGCTTCTCGAGAAACTGCCCGGCGATCCCGGTCTGCATCACGTAATCCTGCACCTCTTGATCCTTCCCGTTCTTCGGTCTCAGCGTCTCCACATAATACGGATTCGGCAGGAAGCGCACGTCGAACACCAGATCCGAATCCTCCGGAATCCCGTATTTAAATCCGAAGGAAAGGATCGTGACATAAATATTGCGGTAATCTCTGCTGTCCACGAAGATCTTTTCCATCTCGCCGCGCAGCTCCCTCGTCAGCAACGTAGACGTATCAATAATATAATCCGCCCGCCGTTTCAGGAAAGCAAGCTCTCCGCGCTCTTGCGCTATCCCCTCGTCGATCCTTGCATCCCGCGCCATCGGATGGCTGCGCCGCGTCTCCTTGTATCGCCGCAGCAGCACGGTATCACTCGCGTCGAGAAACAGGATCTCACAGGAGATTCCCTGCCCGGCCAGACGCTCCAGCATCAGTCGCACCGCTTCCTCCGTAAGTCCCGTGCGGCTGTCGATCCCGAGCGCGACCTTATCATGGCCGCCCTCCTGCATCACGGAAAGCTCGGCAAACTTCTCCACAAGCGGAAGCGGAATGTTGTCCGCGCAGAAATATCCTTTGTCCTCCAACACCTTTAATGCAGTTCTTTTTCCGGCCCCGGACATCCCGGTCACAATCACAAACCTCATCTTATCTCCTGTTTTTCTATCATCGGACTATTCTTCAGAAAACTCCCCGAGCAGCTTTACCTCCGGCTCCAGCGTGACGCCGGAATGCTCCCGCACGCGCGCGGCCACCTCCCGGATCAGCCTGTACACGTCCTCCGCCGTCGCCTTGCCTCTGTTGACGACAAACCCGCAATGCTTCTCGGACACCTGCGCGTCCCCGACCGAAAATCCCCGCAGGCCCGCTTCCATGATCAGCTTGCCGGCGAAATGCCCCTCGGGGCGCTTGAACGTGCTTCCCGCGCTCGGCACATCCAGCGGCTGCTTCGCCACACGCTGCTGCCTCAGCTCCTCCATACGCGCGCCGATCTCCCGGGAATCTCCCTCTTGCAGTCTCAGTCTCGCGCCAAGCACGATCCAGCCTCTCTCCGGGATCACGCTGTGTCGATAACCGAGCTCCAGCTCTTTCGCCAGCACTTTTTGCACCGCCCCATCGCCGGTCAGCACCGTGATCTCTTCGAGTACATCCTTCATCTCTCCGCCGTACGCCCCGGCATTCATCACCACGGCGCCGCCGACCGTTCCCGGTATCCCGGACGCGAACTCAAAGCCTGTCAGTCCATGCTCAAGCGCCCGCTTCGCCATCACGGAAAGCATCGCGCCCGCCTGTACGGTCATAGTATCTCCGTCAACGGAAATCTCACTCAGATTTTTGTAAATCTGCAGGATCACCCCGCGGTATCCGAGATCAGACACCAGAAGGTTGCTGCCGTTACCGATCACATAGAAGGGCACGCCCTGCTCCCGGCAGATCCGCACGATCTCCGTGGCCTCCTCCACCGTCCGCGGCACCGCGAAGACGTCCGCCGGACCGCCGATTCGAAACGTCGTATGGCGGCTCATGCTCTCGCTCGTCGAAATGCGATCCTCACCCACCGCGTGTATCAGCAATTCCGCTATATTCTGCATCTATTTCCCCCTGTTAAAACCAGCATTAGACTAATATATTTGTGTATAGTTCAATACGATATACGGACGCCCGACAGGAATTGTCGATGCCAGTGCAAACACGCTTCCGCTCGAATCGGTCACGTAGCGGTGCATAAGCTCGCATTCGCTCGCTAAGCACCGACGGCCCTCAACGGTTTGCCCTTGGCATCGCAATTCCCTGTTCGGGCTATGCGTAGTCTGCGAACGGAACAGCCGCAAAAGAGCCGGATGTTGCCTGCCCGCAAGCAAACGATAGGCAGTTCGACGCGGATTCGTGAGCATAGCGACAACTGTCGGAGCATGTTTGAGCGTAGCGAGTTTGCGGAGACAGTTGTCAATAAGCGGCGCAACGAATCAAGGAAAACAACTTGTTTGCGGTGGGCAGGCACATCGGCTCTTGCGGCGTCCGGTTGTTCACTATACACGAACTTAGTGTACCCGCAGGATCCCGCTCTCGCGAATACTCTTCACAGCCTCCTCAAGCTTCTCCGGCGGCAGCACGAGCGCCAGCCGCACGTAGCCCTCGCCGAGACTTCCGAAGCTCGTACCCGGCACGCAGATCACGCCGGACTTTTCCATCAGCTCCAGACAGAATTTTTCTGAATTCGTATAACCCTCCGGAAGCGGAGCCCAAGCGAACATCGTACCCTCGCTGTCCGGGACGTTCCAGCCGATCTCACGCAGCCCTCCGCACAGCGCCTTGTTGCGCTCCTCGTATTTCGCGCACTGCTCGATCACGCAGTCGAACGGCCCTGTCAGAGCCGCGATCGCGCCGTACTGCACCGGCAGGAACGTCCCGTAGTCGAACTGCGTCCGTATCGCCTTGAATTTCTGAATGATCGCGGCGTTTCCGATCGCGAAGGAGACGCGCGCCCCGGTATAATTGAACGTCTTGGAGAGCGAATAAAACTCGATTCCCACGTCCTTCGCGCCTTCGTGATTCAGGAACGAGCTGCCGCGCTTGCCTCCGAACACCAGATCCGCATACGCGTTGTCGTGCAGAAGAACGATATCGTACTCCTTCGCGAAGGCGATCAGTTCATCATAGAAGCTGTCCGGAGCCAGCTTGCACACCGGATTGCCCGGATAGCTGAACACCATCAGCTTCGCATCGCGCGCGACGTCCTCCGGGATTGCCTTCAGATCCGGCAGATAACCGTTCTTCTCATACAGCGGATACTCCCAGATCTGCGCGTCGCATAGCTGCGGCCCGATGCTGAAGATCGGGTAACCCGGATTCGGCACCAGCACCAGATCCCCCGGATTGCAGAGCGTCCATGCGATGTGCGTCATGCCCTCCTGCGATCCGTACAGCGCCATGATCTCATCCTGCGCAAGATCCAGATCAAACCTCCGCTTGAAAAAGCCCTGCGCCGCTTCGAGAAGCTCCGGAAGCTCCACCAGCGCATACTTGTAATTTTCCGGCTTCTTCGCCGCCTCGCTGACCGCGTCGATGATGTGCTGCGGAGGCCGGAAATCCGGAGTCCCGACCGAAAGATTGTAGATCGTCTTTCCCTGCTTTTCCAGTTCGTTTTTCTTTGCGTTCAGGACGGCAAAAATTCCTGTCTCGATTTGCATTGCCTTGTCTGAAAAGTTTCCCATATGTCCCGTTTCTCCTTCTTTAGATTGATCTGCAAGCCTGATGCGGCTTCGTTTCTCCAGTATTCCCGAAATCATATAAAGCGCCGCGCACAACAGCGAGAGGAAGGTGCCGGCCCACAGCCCTTTCGGCGTGTATTTCATCCGGATCTCGTGTATCCCGGCCGGAAGATGTACGCCTGTGAGCGCTTTTCCGACGGCGTAGCTCTCCGTCGTCTCGCCGTCCACCGTGATGCGCCAGCCGGTGTCGTAAGGGATCGTCAGCAAAAGCGTCCCGTCCTCCTTTGCATCCACGTTTCCGCTGACACGGTTGCCGTCCACTCTCACGCTTGTGAGCTGGCTCTCGGCGAGCTTGTCACGCACCTGCTCATAAACCTCGTTCGCGCAGGTGTAGACCTGCGCCTGCACCGTCGACTGCCCGTCCTTCAGCGTCACCGTAAAGTCTGCCAGATCGCTCTCGTCCGACGCGTTAATCACATAGAGATGATCGGTAAAATCGTCAAACGACTTTGTGTACTCCGGCGTGTTCAGATTGATGTTTTCCACTCTCGTGTCGATGCAGAGGTAAACCTGTTTGTCCTCCGGGATCTTGATCCCGTAATTCTCCCCGTCCTCCATGTCGATGTAACGATCCAGCACGTAAATCGGCTCAAGCCCCGTCGCAAGCTCCACGAAGCTGTTCTGCACCTGAAGCGGCTCACCGGCCTCGATATCCCAGTCAGCGATATCGTCTTTCACCATGAACCCGAGCGAGAGCGCGTTGTCGTTCTTGTACAGCGCGAGCTCCCCGTCCTCCGCGACACGCTCAAACTGATACATTGTACGCGCGACCTTCGACGGAGATGCCAGATAACGGATCCCGAGCACATCATTGACAAGCTTCGTCACGCCGAGGTATCCGTTCTTGTTCGTGCGCGCCTCGATGCCAAGGCTGTCGCAAAAATCGATGACCGACTCCTGCATCGTGGAATTGAACATCACCATCGCGTTTCCGCCCGCGTACATCGTCACATTGCGCATCCGCTGCCGGTCTACCTCGCTGCGGAAGAATTCGTCGTCATCCTGCTGCGCCATCATCGTCCGGTATGATTTCTGATCGTCGATGTAAATGCTCCGCGTCACGCCGTCGTTGCAGATGATCCCGTAGACCGCGTTGGCCGACACCTCGATCAGCGCCACGCCTGAGACGATTCCGCAGAAGATTTTAAACCGCACGCGTTTCGCCAGACGGCCGAAGAGCAGCAGGGCAAAATACAGCGTGAGCATGCCGAACGAAATGTAATAGACATAATCCTTGATCTCCCCGGTGCGCTGCATGTAATCCACGGCGACAAACCCGGCCGTCGCGACCCACGAAAAGATCAGCTCCGGAAGATGGAAACTGCGGATGTGTCCCAAGGCATCATACGCCATCACAAGCAGAACGGCGATATAGAGAAAGGCAAAGCGGTTCGGGAGTCCGTTCTGCACATGGAAGCCGTGCCAGATGTAATTCAGCATGTTGAACGAAAAACTGAGCAACAGCAGCGCGCACAGCCCCAGATGCGCCATCCGTTCGCGCAGGCGGATCTTTCCGTCAAAGACATAGAGCACCGCCAGCAGCACCGAGAGCATGCCACAGTATACATTAAGGCCGACCTGAGAGTTGGAGATGTTGATCGGCGTCATGAACGCCATATGATTCTCGAGCAGTCCCCAAAGGCTCTCGTAGAATTTCACCGTCGTCGGGAAGGTGTTGCTCTGCATGGATTCGGACGCGCTCAATCCGGCATAGGCCGGGAGCAGCACAAGCGCCGCCATTCCGCCAGCCAGAAGCGCGTACCACGCGAACGTCAGGCTGCTTCGCAGAACCTTTTTCGCGGTGATCCTGCGGCATGAGAGCCACCGCACGAGGTAATACAGGCACGAGAAGATACAGAGCATGAATCCGATGTAATAGTTGCACCAAAGTCCGTAAAACAGGGACAGCCCGAACATCCGGCCGCTCTCACCCCTGACGATGCGCTCAATCCCCATCATGATGAGCGGCAGCATCGCAATACTGTCGAGCCACATGAGGTTGAAATAATATCCGATCACGAAATTGCTCAGAGCGAACATCATGCCGAACACGACCGGCAGATAGTTTCTCTGCGGATCCCTGCGGTGCAGATACCATGAAAAGCAGCCGCCGCAGAGTCCGATCTTGAACAGGATCACAAAATCCATGAAATCGCAGACATTCTCCCGCGGGATAAACGCCATCAGGAAATTCAGCGGGCTTGCCATATAGTACGCGTAGGTCGACCAGAAATTATACCCGAGTCCTCCCGAAAACGAATACAGAAGCGACTGGCTGTCCTGCAGCTTCCCCTGAAAGTCCGTATAAAACGGAAGGTACTGGTGCAGGGAATCGATGATCAGCACCGTGTTGTCCCCGAACGGCCACATACCGAACGCGACAAAACCGGCTCCCGCCACCAGCGCGGACAAAACGAATCCGGCCGCGAAAAATCTCCGACCGCGCCTTTTCTCTTCCTGCCTTTCGGCCGAGTCGGCTCCGGCATCCTCGTCCTTGAAGACTACGAAACGGCTGATCAGATAGTTCAGCACCATGATCACGACCTGAATGATCAGCTTTGCGACCATGTCCTGCAGTCCCCAGACGCTGCTTAGCAGCACGACGCCGAACACTTCCACGACCATCGTCCCGAGGCGCATCCCGATAAAGCTCGCGGCTTCTTTGACAAGCGCTCCCGCGGACGCCGCCCTGTGTTCAAACACAAACAGCTTATTTACCACATAGGCAAAGAGGATCGACAACAAGACCGCCACGGTATTTGCCACCGTGACGTTCAATCCCGCCAGATTGCGCATTACATAGGTAAGCGCCAGATTCACAACGGTCGTACAGCCCCCGAAAAAAATGTAGCGGACTGCCTGATTTTGTACGAATTTTTTCATAATAAAATTTCCTCCCGCAGATGGAACGAGTAAATGATCCGCTCCTTCACCGGGTAACCGGTCAGTTGCTCGAGTGCGCGCGCATAGTAGTCCAGTTGCGCCTTGTACTTGTCCGCAAGCATCTTTGCCTGATCCACGCGGTCTGTCTTGTAGTCCAGCACAACGATCCCGTCCTCTTCCATAAAGTACGCGTCTATGATCCCCTGTACAAGCACCGTCTCCTGTGAACTGTAACCGCTTCGGATCCGGTCCGCGGGAACGCCGATCACAAAAGGCCGCTCCCGGAACAACTGTCCGGCAAGCGCCGCCCTGCGCATCCGCTCTCCGACTTTGCTGTGCAGGAACAAGTCAATATCCTCAAGAGAAAGCGCCGCGGCCTCCTCCTCGGACATTTTACCACAACTTATCATTTCTTCCAACTGTATTTGCAATTCTTCTTCCGCGGTAAAATCGAGGTTTTCCATAAACGCATGGTAAACCGTGCCGCGGGCCGCTCCGGTGACCGCTTCCTTCTCCCGTCGGAAGCCCGGAATCAATGGGATCACGGTCTCCTCACGGTATAACTGATCCATCTCCTCTTCCTCGGGCAGACGGGACAGCTTCTTCAGCTCCGAGACCGACAGCTTCCCGGGGATTCCTGCGTTCGCCGCGTAACGGTACTCGGATTCAAACACCCTGCGCAGATGATCGCGGGCCGCCTCATCATAGCAGACTTCCGCATCGAGCGCAAGCAGTTCTCCAAGCCGCAGCGTTGCGGCGCTGTCCTCCTGCTGCTGCTCCTCTTCCTCCTCGCGGATATCCGCAATCCGCAGAATGAACGGAGCGTTCTCTGACGAATCCCGCAGAAGCGCCGGCACGACCCAGTCCGTGTAGGAGGACGCCGCGGACAGCCACGCGTAGGAAAGCTGCTCGCCATGACCCAACGCCGCGGCGTGCCACCGTTCCATCCTGCCCTCCAGATCGCCGACGCTCCCCGTCAGGATCAGTTTTTCTTTCGCGCGCGTCATCGCCACATACAGCACCCTGAGCTCCTCGCCCAAATTCTCCTCGATCGTCTTCTGCCGGATCGCGCGCTTCAGAAGCGTCGCGCGGCGCGTCCGAAGCTCCGGATCCACGTAATCACAGCCTATTCCAAATTCCGGATGCATGATCAGCCGGCTGCGCGCGTCCGTCTCGTTGAACTGCTTGCCGAGACCGCTCACAAAGACGATCGGGAACTCCAGACCCTTGCTCTTGTGGATGCTCATGATCCGAACCGTATTGCCCGCCTCTGAATCGGTGTTTGCCTCTCCGTAATCGACCTCGTATTTTTTCAGGTTCTCTATATAGCGCACGAAATGGTACAGTCCGCGATAGCTCGTCGCCTCATACGCGATCGCCTTCTCCACCAGCATATCAAGGTTCGCCTTTCGTTGTCGTCCCGCCGGAAGCGCCTCCGCGTACGCCCCATAACCGGTCACGTCAAGGAGCTCCCACAGAAGCAGATGCACCGGCGTGTGCGCGCATTTATCCCGCAGTTGCTCAAACGTCGCAAAAAACCGTTCCAATTTTTGACGAAGCTTCCGGTCTTCTCCGGAAGCGCGATACTCCTGACAACAGTCGTAATAATACCTTCTCTGCGAAAAAACACGGATCTTCGCAAGCTCCTCGTCGTCAAAGCCCCCGATCGCGCTGCGCAATACGGCTGCAAGCGGAATGTCCTGTATCGGGTTGTCCAGAATCTGCAGATACGCCAGCACCGTCCTTATTTCGACGGCGGAGAAATAACCCTTCTGTGAACCGGTCACGCAGGGAATTCCCATGTCCCCAAGCACCTCGCCGAAGGTCTCCGCCCAGCCGCTGACGGTGCGCAGAAGGATCACGATATCCCCGTACCGGACCGGGCGGTACTGCCCTGTCTCTCTGTCCAAGACGACCGCGCTGCCGACCATCTGCCGTATGCGGCGTCCTACAAGCGCCGCTTCCTCGCGCTGCCGCTGCCCGCTTTCGCTCTCCAGCAAAAGAAGCTCCGGCGTGAGGAAGGATTCCTCCGCGCCCTCGGCGAACTCCGCTCCCGGATACAGCGCGGCATCCTCGTCGTAGACGATTCCTCCCGGATGCTCCGTCATAATCTGACGGAAAACATAATTCACGCCGTCCAGCACCTGCGACCGGCTGCGGAAATTCCGATGCAGATCAATACGGCAGCCCTCCGGCGCCGTCCCGGATTGCGTCTTTGCGCTCTGATACGTCCTGTATTTCTCCATGAAAAGCTCTGGTCTCGCCAGCCGGAACCGATAAATGCTCTGCTTGACATCGCCCACCATAAACACATTGTGAGCGCCGCGCCCCTTGCCCGCAACACTGTTCAGGATCAGCTCCTGCACCGAATTGCTGTCCTGATACTCGTCGATCATGATCTCCTCGAACATTTCCGCGTACTCCCGCGCCGCCGCGGTGGGCGTATCCATGCCGTCCTTCCTCTCTACGAGAATACGGAGCGCCAAATGTTCCAGATCTCCGAAATCCACAAGATTCTGCTCGGCCTTTTTCTGCGCGAGCCGCTCCATAAAGCACTCCGTAAGCTGCGTCAGAACGCGCACCACAAGCCCGCTCTCTTCGTGTTCCTGCTGCAGCTCCTTGGGCTTTCCGTAATAATAACATTTCCGAAGCGCGGCAAGCGCCTCCTTGACGCCGCCCCGCATATTCTGTACCTGCTGCTTTTTCGCCGGATTGATCGAATCATCCCTCTTTGCGGCAAGCCTTTCGAACGGCTCTGCCTGAGCGAATGCGCGGGCATAGCCTTCATAGTTGCCGCCCTCTGCGAGCCTGTCCAGAAGCTCCAGATCCGATTCCAACGCAGCGATATAAGGATACGGTCCGTCCGGCTCCTGTGCGATCCGCTTCGCCTCCTCGATCTGCGCGCGCATGTCCGAGAGCAAGCGGGCCGTATCTTCCAGAATGTATGCAAGCCAGACCGGCGTGTCCGTTTTCTTTCGTCTCGTTTCCTCACAGGCGCAGCCCGCCGCCTGCTCTGCCGACGCTTCTTCCTGAGAATCCTGTTCTCCGTCGTCTTCGGATCCCGCAATGCGATCGGTCTGATATCTCTCCCGGCATTCCCTCAGCCAGTCCTGCGGCCACGGCTGCCCAAGCGCGAAATGATAGATCTGCAGGATCGTCTCCTCGATCGCGCGATCGCTCTTTCCCGTTGTGAACAGCTCCAGAAAGCGGTAAAACTCCCCGTCCGCATCCTTATCTGCTTCCTCGTACGCGGCGTCTACCGTCTCCTTCGCCGTATCCTGCTCGAGCAGCAGCACCTCTCCTTCGTCGGCCACCCGAAATGCGGGATCGATACCGATCGTCTGAAAATGACTGCGCAGCACATGCAGGCAGAAGCTGTGGATCGTCGTGATCTTCGCGTTGTGCACCAGCACGAGCTGCCGCTGAAGATGCTCGTTCTCCGGCTCCTCCTCGGCACGCTGCTCCAGCGCGTCGCGAATCCGCTCACGCATCTCGGCCGCCGCCGCATTCGTAAAGGTCACCACAAGCAGCCGGTCGATATCGACCGGCTTTTCTCCCGTGATCATATCCAAAATGCGTGCCACCAGCACCGCCGTCTTGCCCGAACCTGCCGCAGCAGATACCAGAATGTTGCAGCCGCGCGTGTCTATGACCCTCTGCTGTTCTTCCGTCCACTGTACTGCCATGCTCTTATTCCCACTCTCTATTTTCCGATGTTTGCTTTTCTTGCTGTTCTCTGTCTGCCGGGGCTGCGCCCTCATCGCCGGCCGGCGCTGTTTTTGCTCCGTCAACCGCATTCTCCGGATCGTTCTTCTGCATCTCCGCCGCGATCCGTTCCCAAGCCTCGTCCTTTGTCAACTGCGCCGTCCGCTTCCTGTACATTCCGGGGATCTTGCGGTCAAAGCCGCAGACGTCCGCATACACACAGAAATCGCAGGCGCTACGCGTCTTGTCCTCAAAGGGATTGACTTCGATCCTTCCCTGCAGGATCTCCCCCGCCATATCCGCCATTTTCTTCGTCACGAACCCGGAAAGCTGTCCGAACTGCTCCGTCGTCACCGCGGCAGAAGCCGCTTTCAGCGTCCCGTCCTTCTTCAGTCCCGCCGGGATCACCAGAGAATCCCCGGACAGTTGTCCGTCCAACATGCAAAGCACCTTCGCGTCGCTGTTGAGCAGCCCGTCCGGACGCAGCTTTTTCAGAAGCTTCTCCCGCATCTGCGCATCGGTCGCGTCCTCCTCGCGCTCAAGCACCGGATCGTCCAGATGATAGTAAAAGATGCCGGCGGGAACCACCTGCGTATTCCCTTCTGTCGGCGCGGCTTTTGCAGCCTCCGCCAGCCGCCTGCGCTCCAACTCAAGCGCCGCATTCAGATAAACGACAAGCTGGAGCTGCATTCCGTAATAGAGAGAAACAGGGTCAAATCTCGTCGTCCCCGACTTGTAATCCACGATCTTAACGTACACGACGTCATCCGCCTTTGCCGTATCAATGCGGTCGATCCGTCCCTGAAGCCGGATCGTCGCCCCCTCGCCGAAACGCACATGCACGGCCTCGAGGTTGCCCGCATCCGCGAACGACACCTCAAATCCTGTCGGGCGGAACTGCCCTGCGCGCAGTTGCTCATGCATCGCCCATGCGGCGCGGCACAGGATGCGTTTGACCCGGCGCACCGTATATTCCTCCCGTGCGCTTCCGTGCAGCGCACCGGCCGCGTACTCCTGTGCAACCGCATCCACACATTCGCCCATCAGCGCATTCTGTTCCTCGCTTGTGACGTCCGCCCAGTCACGTTCCTCGCCGTACAGCCTGAGCGAAAACAGCTCCATCGCACGGTGAAAGATGATGCCGAGATCCACCGCGCGGATCCCGTAGAGCTCCCGTTCGGAGAGCCGCAGCCCATAGGTGGCGAAATGCGCGAACGCACACGCCGCAAACTGCTCCAGCCTCGTCACGCTCGCCGTCATCGCCTCTCCGTACAATTCCTTAGACGTATGATACGACAAGCTTCCCTGTCTGCCGTTCGCGAACGCCGCCCTCACAAGCTCGCGCACACGCTCCCGATACCGTCCGTCCCGCAGATAGGAAGCGTACAGCTCCAGCCACTTCGGATCTGTCTTTCCCTCCCGGAGCTCCTGCAGCCCGCGCGTCAGATACAGCATTCCGTTCTCCTCCGACGTCACCTGATAGACACTGCTTCCGGCATCCGGCTCCTGCGTCGTCTGTATCTCGGGAAACAGCCTGCGGATCACGGGCACCAGATAGGACGGGCGCAGAGCCTGTCCGTCCCCGCTTGCGGCGCACCACGACAAATACAGGTGATCCTGCGGTTTCGTCAGATTCTGATACAGGTAAAAGCGCTGCGTATAGCTGTTTTCCCGTGCGGAAGGCGCGAGCTCGACCCCGGAGCCCCGAAGCAGCTCCCGCTCCATATCGGACACGATCCCTCCGCCGTCCGTTCGCGAGGGAACCCAGCCGTCGTTCAAGCCCAGAAAAAACAGCACCTTCACATGGGCGAGCCGCGAACGCTCAATGTCGCCCACCTGCACCTGATCAAGCCCCGGTGGGATGATGCCGACCTGCGCCTCCGAAAAGCCCGCGTCAAGAATCTCCGAGAACTCGCTTTCGGTGATTGTTTCGTCTCCAAGCAGATCGACCATCTCATCGAGAAGCGCGATCAATATCCCATAGATCTGACTGTATTCCCGCGCCTCCTCCCGCGCGCCGGACGCCTCGAGAAAAAGCTCCCGGTCCTTCAACTGCTGCTGTACTTGGCATGTCTCCAAAAGCTCGCACAGCGCGTCCGCGTACTGCCGCAGGGTTGCGTCTTTTTGGCGCATTTTGTGCGCGAACGGCATAAGCGCAGCCGCCGCGCGCTCCCGCAGCGCATTGCAGCGCTCCAGCTCCTCCAGACTCATTCCGTGCGGAAGATACGTCCATTCCTTCTCCCAGAGACCTCGTCCGCGGATTCCCGCGGCTAGCACATAATTCTCCAGCCGATCCGTCTCTGTCTGCGTCAGACCGAGCATCCCCGTGCGCAGACAGCGAAACACCGTCTCGCAGGAGAAATCCTTCTCCGCCGCGTTCAGCGCGCCGCGCACGAATTCCAGACACGGGTTCAGCAGAATGTGTCTGGTCTCGTCGAGGAACGCGGGAATCCCGTACATTGGGAATATTTTTTTAATATAATTATCATAGGAACTCAGATTGCCCGTGATCACGGCAATATCCCGATAGCGATATCCCTCCTCGCGCGTCAGGCGGCTAATCGTGCGCGCTGCGAAGTGCACCTCCTGCGCCGGTACGGAGGAGGTGTGCAGGGAGATTTCCGCCTTTTCCTCCCCTGCTTGCGATGCTTTCCCCTTGCGGTAGATCTCCCGCTTCCCGCGGAACAGATTCCGCTCCAGATGAAGAAGCATCCCTCCCTCACGAAAGCGCGGAATCCCCCTTCTGCCGAGCACAATGGGTTCCTCGATCGTCGTGGCGTCCTGCGCCGCATCGCTGACACCGCGGATCATCTTCTTGCTGAGCGCGAAAAGCTCATGCTCCCGAATCTCCCCGTAAAACGCCTCGCGCGCGTCGATCGTCACCGTCACCCACACGCGGGGACACAGCACAAGCAGCTCGCGCAGCACCTTCATCTGGGACGGCGTAAAGCCAGTGAATCCGTCAAAGGCAAGCGTGCTTCTGCGCAGGAGCGCAGAATCCGCCGCCACCTGACACAGCACGTCCATCAGCTCTTCCGGCTTCATGAATCGCTCTCTCTGATATTCCATGAAGGCGCTGTAAAGCACACGAAGATCCTCGAGCTTCGCGGCAAGCAATGGTCTCGCGCCTGCAAACTCTATCATTTGCCGCATCTCAAAGTCCGTAATCTCATACTGCATCAGCTCAGACAGCATGGACTTGACCTCTGAGACGTAACCGGGCCGGTTCATCCGGCTGCCGAGCACCTGCAGAGACTCCTTCTGCTCCATCGCCACCTTGCGCAGCATCAGATTCTTTCCGGTCTCCGTGAGTACGCTCCGCCTGTCCGCCCCGACCTCCTCAAAGATACGGTGCGCGAGCCTGCGAAAGCTGAGGACGTCAATATTCATAATGCCCCCGTCCGGGTGCGCCATGACAAAGTCTCTCTGCGTCTGCATCGTAAACTGCTCCGGCACGATCACTATGTAGTTGTGCTCCGGATGCCTGCGCGACTCCTCGATCAGAGTCCGGCAGAGCAACTGCGATTTCCCGCTCCCGGAGCTGCCGAAAATGAATTGAAGGGACATATTCCTACCTCTGTATCATGCCGCAGAAACAGGAACATCTCCGGGTGGACGCCCCTATAGGTCCTTCCCGGAGACGTTCCTGTTTCCTGCGACTGTCAGCTTATTTTCAACAGCTTCAGTTAATCACTGAGTCTTCCTGTCCGGCTCCTGCGCGATGTAGGACTCTGTCTCTACCGGAAGATCCTGTTTGCGCAGGGAGTGCTCCGCGAGGCGCTTAATCAGGTAGTACAGCGTCGCGAAGAGCGGCACGCCCACGATCATGCCGAGGAATCCCAGCAGCTTCCCGAAGAGCAGCATCGAGACCGTCACGTACAGCGCGGAGAGTCCGGTCGAGTTGCCGAGGATCTTCGGGCCGATAATATTGCCGTCGATCTGCTGAAGGATGACGACAAAGATGATGAAGATCACGCACTTTGCGGGCGATACCAGAAGGATCAGAAACGCGCTCGGAACCGCCCCGATGAACGGCCCGAACATCGGGATAATGTTCGTCACTCCGACGATCACACTCACGAGCAATGCATAAGGCATCCGAAGAATCGTGAGGCAGACGAAGCAGATCACGCCCACGATCAGGGAGTCAACCAGCTTACCCGAGATAAAGCCGCTGAAGATGCGGTCGGTCTGTCCCACCGCCTCCAGCACGGCGTCATTGAACCTCTTGTTGCGGCTGACCGCGAAGAACAGCTTGCGGCACTGCGCGATGTAGCGCTCGCGGTCCAGTAGCAGATAGATTGATACGATGACCGCAACCACAAGGCTGACCATCATCGAGCCGATTGAGAGCACCTGTCCGGAGATCGTAGATACCGTTGAGAGCAGATTTGTCTTGATCCAGTCCGTCAGATAAGTCTCGGCGGATTCCAGCATCTGCATCACCGCTGCGCCCGCCTCGCTGTCGGACTTGAGATATGCGCTGATCCTGTCAAGCTGCGCCTGCACCTGCCCGGGCAGTACCTTGACAAGCTCGCTCACGCTTCCCGCCAACTGCGGAAGAACGATCGCGCAGAACAATGCAAGCACCGCGAACGCTAAGATCAGCGTGGCAAATACGGCCGCAGTCCGCGCGAATTTTCCGAGCTTCCGAAACGCCTTCTCCAGAGACTTCGCGACCGGGCACAGCAGATACGCCAGCACCATGCCGATCAGCACCGGCTCAAGCGCCGACAGAATGACCGAGAACATCCCGCCGATCTCTCCCATGCGGAAGATCAGAAAAAAGAATACGATCGTCGCCGACAGGCTCAAAAAAATCGTCAGTCCGAGCTTCCGATAATCCTGATTTTTCTGTTCCATAACACACATCCCCCTTGTTCTATGATGTCACAGAGTTTTGTTCTCTGTATAATACGGTATAATGCTTCGAGACGAATATCGAAATCATTGTACACCAGATAGCGGTTCCAATGTTTTAATTTTTTATTAAATTGGGCGCATTTTAATGATTCTGTATCCTCAAAAAAACTTGACAAGAAAAAAGCATTATTTTATTATTTATTTTGTAGGCAAATCTGCCGAGTATTTTTTGAAGGAGGATGATTATTATGAGAAAATTGACAAAAGCATTCGCTGCACTTGGACTTGGCGCCGCGCTCGCGGTTACCGCTGTCGTCCCGGCCATGGCCGACGAGGGGAAGACATGGGTCATCGCGACCGATACCGTGTTCCGTCCGTTTGAGTTCACGAACGAAGACGGCGAGTTCGTAGGCATCGACGTCGACATCGTAGCTGCGATCGCAGAGGATCAGGGTTTTGAGTACGAGATGCAGAGCCTCGGCTGGGATTCCGCCATCGCTGCCTGCCAGTCCGGTCAGGCGAACGGCATGATCGCCGGCGCTTCCATCACGGATGAGAGAAAAGAGAGCGGCTGGATCTTCTCCGACGGCTACTACAACGCCACCCAGTGTATGACGGTTCAGGAAGGCTCCGATATCGCAAGCTTTGCGGATCTCGAGGGCAAGACGGTCGGCGTTAAGACCGGCACGCAGGGCGCCAGCTATGCGGAGAGCCTGAAGGAAGAGAACGGCTTCGAGATTACATACTTTGAGGATTCGCCGACGATGTATCAGGCGGTGCTCGGCGGTCAGGTTGTAGCCTGCTTCGAGGACACGCCGATCATGGCGGACTCCATCAAGAGCGGCAACCTCGCTCTGCAGATCGTAGAGGGTTCCGAGAATGAGGGCGCGCCGTACGGCTTCGCGATCTTCAACGAGGACAATCAGGAGCTGCTTGACATGTTCAACGCCGGTCTGAAGAACATCAAGGAGAACGGCGTATATGACGAGATCCTTGCGAAGTACCTCGGCGATGCTGTGGAAGCTGAGACAGAGTCCGAGCTTGAGACCACGGCGGCGGAGGTCGAAGAGTAATTTTCAGAGAATTACACTGATTACAATGTCGTAATCCAAGGGGCACTGAGGTTTTGCTCAGTGCCCTTTTTTGAAAGGAGCTGCTTATGGCTAAAATTATCACAGTCTACGGCCCTCTTCTGCTGCGCGCGATGGGCCAGACGCTGCTGCTTGCCCTCTGGGGACTGTTCTTCGCCTGTATCATCGGCATGATCTTCGGTCTGCTGGGCGTCGTGAAGAGCAGGATCTGCAACATCATTGAGAGCGTGTTCGTGGATGTGATCCGCGGCGTTCCGCTGATCGTTCTTGCCTACTTTATCTATTTCGGCGTGCCGTACGGCGTCAACAATCTTCTGGGGGCGAGCGGCTTCACGCTCTCGGCGCTGCAGGCCGGCACCGCTTGTCTCGCTTTGAACTGCGGCGCATACATGGCGGAGATCATTCGCGCGGGCATTCAGTCGGTCGACGCAGGCCAAATGGAAGCGGCAAGAAGCCTCGGTCTTCCTTACTGGCGCGCGATGGTACGCGTCGTTCTTCCGCAGGCGATCCGCACGATGATCCCGACGATCATCAACCAATTCATCATCACGCTGAAGGATACCTCGATTCTTTCCGTCATCGGCTTCCCGGAGCTCGTCAATACGGCAAAGAACGTCGTCGCGATCACGTTCATGTCCTTCCAGACTTGGCTGGTCGTCGGCGTCATGTATCTGATCGTCATCACGCTTCTGTCCTTTGCGGCAAAGCGTCTGGAGAGGAGGCTGAACCGTGGGCGTCAATAAAGACAACGTAAAAATCCATGTATCGCACCTGAAGAAATCATTCGGCAGTCTGGAAGTGCTCAAGGACATCTCCCACGACTTCTATGAAGGGGAGGTCGTCGTGATCCTCGGACCGTCCGGCTCCGGAAAGTCCACATTCCTGCGCTGCCTCAACCGTCTGGAGGACATCACCGGCGGTCAGGTCGTCGTGGACGGCATCGACATCACTTCGAAAAAAACAAATATCAATAAATATCGCGAGAACATTGGCATGGTATTCCAGCATTTCAATCTGTTCCCGCATATGGACGTGCTGCGCAACATCACGCTCGCTCCGGTGGATCTCAAAAAGATGACAAAAGATGAGGCGGAGAAGCGCGCGATGGAGCTTCTGAAACGCGTCGGTCTGGAGGAAAAGGCAAAGGTCTATCCGCCCCAGCTCTCCGGCGGTCAGAAGCAGCGTGTGGCGATTGCCCGCGCGCTCGCGATGAATCCGGACATTCTGCTCTTCGATGAGCCGACCTCGGCGCTCGACCCTGAAATGGTCGGAGAAGTGCTGCAAGTCATGAAGGAGCTCGCCGCATCCGGCATGACGATGCTGGTCGTCACGCATGAGATCGGCTTCGCGCGAGAGGTTGCCAACCGCGTGATCTTCATGGACGGCGGCTACATCGTCGAGGAAGGGACGCCGGACGAAGTGTTCAATCATCCGAAGGAAGCGCGCACGATCGACTTCCTGAACAAAGTATTATAAAGGAGATTCCCATGAAAAAGATAGTCACGATCAGCCGTGAATTCGGCGCGGGCGGCGGCACGATCGGCTACCGTCTCGCCGAGGAGACCGGTCTGGAATATTACGACAAAGAACTGATCCTGATGCGGGCCGGAAAGGGAAATGTAGATCTCTACAGCCTGATCAAGTGGGACGAGAGCGTGCCGATCAACTTCGGCTTCACGCAGAGCCTCTTCGATTTCTACAACCGGCCTTTGAGCGAGCGCATCTTTCAGGCGCAGAAGGAAACGATCCAGCAGGTTGGCGAAAAGGGCAACTGCATCATCGTAGGCCGCAACGCCAACACGATCCTGAAAGAATACGACAAGACCCTGCATGTCTTCATCCACGCGAGCATTGATTTCCGTCTGGCACGCATGAAAAAAGAAATGCCGGACCAGACGGATCAGCAGATCCTCGACCGCATCCGCAGGGTAGACAAGCAGCGCAAAAAATACTGCACCTACCACACGCACACGGAGTTCGGCGATTCGAGATATTACGACGTCTGCCTTGACTCCTCCCGCTTCGGCCTCGACCGCTGTGTGGAGATTTTGAAGGAAATGATTCTTGAGTAAGACATTTATTTGAGACTTTTCGCATACACAAACGCCGCCGGATTATCACCGGCGACGCTGTTTTATGAAAGAAATTCATCTGTATAAATCTACTGCTTTTAATCTGTTATGTAGGAGTTTCAATCCTCTAAGCCCTTCTCCTGCTCCGCCTGAATCTCCGGGAACATGGAGAGCATCGGCTTCTCGTTCTTGCCGTGGAGCCTGCGGTCCACATAGTTCTTTGTACACTTCATGACGACCGGCGAGAGCACGAGCACACCAATCAGGTTCGGCACCATCATCAGGCCGTTGAACGTATCGGAGATATCCCATGCGAGCTGCGCTTCCATCAGAGAACCCGCGAGCACGATCACCACAAAGATCACGCGGTACACGATCACGGACTTTGTCTTGAAGAGGTACTCGCACGCGGTCGCGCCGTAATGGCTCCAGCCGAGCACCGTCGAGTACGCGAACAGCAGGATCGCCAGTGTGATGAACCACGCGCCCGGAGCGCCGAAGGTCTCCGAGAACGCTTCACTGATCAGGGCGTTGCTGTTGATCGCGGCGCCCGCCTCCGTGAGCTTTCCGGTATCAAGGTCGACCAACCCGGAGGTAAGAAGCGTCAGCGCCGTCAGCGTGCAGACGATGATCGTGTCCGCAAACACCTCGAAGATACCCCACATACCCTGACGGACCGGTTCCTTGACGTTGGAGCTGGAGTGTACCATAACGGACGAACCTAAGCCTGCCTCGTTCGAGAACACGCCGCGCTTCATCCCCTGCTGGATCGCCAGGGCGATGCCCGAGCCGACCACGCCGCCGCCGACCGCTTTCATCGCGAACGCGCCCTTGAAAATCGCCGCGAACACGGCCGGAACCGTTTCGAAATGTACAGCGATGATGACCAGCGTGCCGACCACGTAGATGACGACCATGAACGGAACAAGCTTCTCCGTCACGGACGCGATCACCTTGATGCCGCCGATGATCACGAGTCCCACCGCGATCATCAGGATGATGCCGATCACATAGACGCGGAGATCAGGCGATTCCGTCTCAGGAATCTTGAGCACATTCTTCACATTGCCCACCATGCTGTTGACCTGACTCATGTTGCCGATGCCGAACGACGCCAGCAGGCAGAAGCAGGAAAACAGGACTGCGAGCACCTTGCCGATCGTCTTGCAGCTCGGCTTGCTGCCGAGGCCGTCGCGCAGATAGTACATCGCGCCTCCGCACCACTCGCCCCGCTCATTCTTGTGGCGGTACAGGATACCGAGCACGTTCTCGGAGAAGTTCGTCATCATCCCGAAGAACGCGATCAGCCACATCCAGAACACGGCGCCCGGTCCGCCGACCACGATCGCGCTCGCCACGCCGACGATATTGCCGGTGCCGACGGTCGCCGCCAGAGCCGTACACAGGGACTGAAACTGCGAGATCGACCTATCCTTCGTGTGCTTCGTGACGCTGCGGTCGCCGAAGATTGCGCCGATCGTGTTCTTCATCCAGTGCCCGAAATGTCCCAACTGGAAGAACTTCGTCAGGCAGGTCATCAGCACGCCGACGAACGCCAGCAGGATCAGCGCCGGCCAGCCCCAGACGATGCCGTTGATAGTACTGTTTACTTTGGTGATCCAATCAATCATTTACAACCCTTCCTCTCTGCTGCGCGATTGTTTTTCGTCAAACAACCGCCTTTTCATAATCTCCTCAGAAGAATCCCAATCGAGTAGGGCGGATTTCCCATACTCGTTGCGCGACCCGCATGCTGCGATAGCAGCAAATTTTGCCTCTCGCAGGTCTGCGCATAAAAAGGACAGATGAACCTCTCATCTGTCCAAACAAACGCACCAGAAATAATCTGAAACCGTCTCTGTCCTTTCGCCTGAGAGATTCGCGCACCGCGCTTTGCACCTTCGGCACCCACTCCTTCGTGGGATTCTCCAGAGTGCAGTCCGTATCCGGTCCCGTCAATCCGCCGCCTTTTCGTCCGCCTGCCTGAACGCATTCTCCTGTAAGATCGCGCTTCTCAGACTTCCGATCCGGCCGGATGACCCCTGTAAGTGTAACTCCTTCGGGCGGCTCTCGCCTGTCTCCCGGGTATTTCATCCTGCACATATTCAATTTACAACATTAAAATAGCACAGCGGGAAATAGTTGTCAATGTTTTCTCGAAAAAAGGACCATCAGGCGGTACAGTGATCCCGGAAAACAAAGCCGAATCCCCGGAGATCTGCTCTATACACGAAACACCAGCTTTTGCTGGATCTTATAGCTGACAAAGAACAGAACCGTGTCCACGGCAATTTTCGGCAGAAGCTCCGGAAATGCCGGAAGCGCTTTGACGAGCACCGTGACGAGCACCGCGCTGCACATCATCTGCAGCACAGCCAGAATCAGGTACCTCAGACCGGACACCGCCACCTTCTCTCTGCTTCGGAAAACGACTTTGTAATTGATCGTGTAATTATATATCGCAGAAAAGATCCGCGCGGCAACCGTAGCGATCCCCGCATACAGTCCGGGATATTTTTTCTTAAATACCATGCAGAACAGGCTGAACAGGATCAGATCCAGTATGCTGGAGGACAACGACGAAAAAATAAACTTCAGAAATCTTCCGGCAAAAATCCTGTAGATCCGCAGCGAATCCCGGATCGGTTTGAAGTGTGTCTGATGATTCTCCTCGGAGTCGTAGATCGTCTCGATCGGAACCTCTACGATCGGGATCGTTCCGGCGGCCTCCAGCAGCATCCTCGTCTCAAACTCAAAACGATCGCCCTTCACATCCAGCAGCCCTTTCAGGAAAGCGCGGGGTATCCCCCTGAGCCCCGTCTGGGTATCGCTCACATGGACGCCCGAGCTGTACGCGAACACTTTTTCCGTCAGGCTGTTTCCGAATCTGCTCTTCCACGGGATGCCTCCTCCCTCGAATTGCCGGACGCCCAGCACAAGCGCCTCCGGCTCCTGTCTCATCCGGTCCATGACCCTGATAATGCTCTCCGGCGTATGCTGTCCGTCGGAATCCGCCGTCACCACGCCCGGCGCTTCGGGACAATTCTCCAGAACGTAAGCAAAGGCTGTCTTCAGCGCTCTTCCCTTCCCCATATTTTCCGTATGGAGCAGAAGACGGCCGCCGGTCTCCCCGACAATCTTATCCGCCCGCGCAAAAATATCCTGATAAGCCTCTTTGCTGCCGTCGTTGACAAGGATGATCGGTCCCATATCGGCCTCATGCAGTTTTTCAAGCAAAACGAGCAGTCTCTCGTCCGGCTCGTACGCGGGTATTATGACCGGGATCTCATTCATCGCTACATCTCCCTGACGATTACCGTATTTCCCGCCTGTTCCGGATAGTTGTCCCGGATCCAGTCTTGGATCACAGTGTTCTCTGAATCAAATACAAGAATATATTTTGCGTCGGTACCGTACAGATCGTCCCGATTCTTTACGGCTATCGCTTCCACATCATTCGACTGGAAAATGTACTTTTCAAGATAATATACGTACCCTGCCGAACTTGCATTCTTTACCAGAACACAATATGATTCACCGTTGGGAATCGCATACTCTTCTCTCGTCTGCTCTATCCAGTTCCTCGCCATAGGATCGTCGTTATCCTGAAGCGCAAATCTGACCGCTCCCATCGAGAGCTGCATATACGCACAGGGGAGCGCGAATATCACGACCGCAGCCGCGGCGGCCGCAAGCTTTCCCACGCTGCAATCCGCCAGAATTTTCACAAACAAGAGCAACGCAATATAGAGGAGCGCGATCAGAATGGTCTTGACATACCTGTCGCTTCCCGCTAAGGATGCTGCCTCCTCTCCCGGCATTGAAAACAGATACATGCCGAGCATACCGAGCTGGTAGGAAACATACATGGCGGCGCAGAGCAGGAGCGCCCTGACCCAGAGACGCCGATGCTCCCTGCAAAGCAGCGCGGTCAGCACGCCTGCCAGCAATAGTATCCCGAACGTGATCCACACGTCCTTGTAAGTAACGGAAAGCTTCAAAATCGCGGCGCAGATCGCTTTGATCTCCTCCGCCGATTTTGAGCCGAAGACGGATCTGTAATTGTCCGCCGTCATCGCATGTTTTGAAACTGCCGCGTTTGCAAATACATACCTGCAGTGTTTCTGCCAAAGAAACAGGGAGCAAAACGGGAGGCAGACCGCGACCGCTCTTGCTTTCCAGTCTTTTCTCTTATAGCCCTTCCAGAGAATCCAAATGACGGCGATCAAGACAAAATAAATTCCCGAATTCTTGATCTGAATGATCTGCGTCAGATACGCCGCGGACAGGCAGAGCGCCGTCCGGTCTTTCGTTTCACCGTCGCAGTACATCCGGACGTAGAGAAGCGCACACATGCCAACGATGGGCAGCAGGGTGTCGACCAGCAAATTTGTCACAGTGATATTATACACAAAGAAAAAATTGGTGAAGCTCAGCCCGACTGCCAGCGCCGCCGCCTTGTTTTTCTTCGCAAAACAGAATACCGGCATGATGCACGCCGTCATCATATAGACTTGGGCAAGCATCTGGATGTGCTCTCCCATGTTCACGATCTTGGAGAAAAAGTAGATATAAGTGGCGCTTCCAAGCGGATATTCCTGAAACGTAATGATCGCATCCTCAAAATTGGGATAGCGGTTCGTTTCCAGCATGCGCTTCACCACAAGCGCCCAGTGGGAAAAGTTGTCATAGCGCACAAAAACCTTTCCCTTTACATAGATCAGCATCGCGACCATCGTAACCGCGCAGAAAATATAGCCGACATTCAGATAATTTTTCAGGAACGCGATACCCCGATCCCTGACAATCGCAACGCACAGAACACCCACTCCGAGGATCCACAAGACTGCCGCGGCCTCTTTCAGCAGATTCAGGATTCCGGCCGCAAAAAAAAAGGAGATCTGAAGAGCGATCGTCAGGCTCGGAAAGAAACAGATATCAATCTTTGTCTTCCGACGAAGCAGTTCCCACATTCCTAAATTAGATAAAATAAAGAGCAGCAATCGGAAAACTGTTGTCACGTGATCATCCCCCTGTTTTCATCCTGTCAGAGTATTTCTCCCGTCTGTATTATCTCTTCTGTATGCATGTTTTGTCAATCATATTTTTCGCTTGATTTTCCCATGAAAAAACAGGGTCCTTACACAATGCAGACATGCGCTGCCGTGCAATGACCCTGTTCTATCGTTTTAAGGAAACAGTTATCCCCGCATAAAACGGCTCAGGAATTCCTTTGTCCGCGGATTCTGCGGGTTGCTGAAAATCTGCGCGGGATCGCCCTCCTCCGCGATGACGCCGTCCGACATGTAGACGACGTGGTTGGAGACGTCGCGCGCGAACGCCATCTCGTGCGTCACGATGATCATCGTCATGCCCTCCTGCGCGAGCTGTTTCATGACGTCAAGCACCTCGCCGACCATCTGCGGGTCGAGCGCGGACGTCGGCTCGTCGAACAGCAGAAGCTCCGGCTCCATCGCCAACGCGCGCGCGATCGCGACACGCTGCTTCTGCCCGCCGGAGAGCTGGCGCGGCTTCGCGTTGATGTAGGGTGCCATGCCGACCTTCTCAAGAAAACGCAGGGCGTTCTGCTTCGCCTCTTCCTTCCCTTTTTTGAGTACCTTGATCTGCCCGACCATGCAGTTTTTCAGCACGGTCATATTGCTGAAGAGATTGAAACTCTGGAACACCATGCCGACCTTTGCGCGGTAGGACGCCGCGTTCATGTGCGGCCCTTCGATATTCTGTCCGTGAAAGAGGATCTCGCCGGTCGTCGGCGTCTCAAGCAGGTTGATGCACCGCAGCAGCGTGGACTTGCCGGATCCGGATGCGCCGATGATGCAGGTCACATCGCCTGTGGAAACCGAGAAATCAATGTCGCGAAGCACGACATTCTTGCCGAAGCTTTTGCTCAGATGATTGATCGCGATCACTTGTTCTCTGTCCATTCGTCCTCCTCCTTCCCCGGATAGTTGTACATGCCGCTTGTATGCGCGAGCGTGTCTGTCGTCGCCAGATCATAGCTGTCCGCGCCGTCCATCTTGTTCTCCCAGAAACGCAGGATGCGCGAGCACGCAAAGGTCAGCACGAAGTAGACGACCATCGCCACCGTGAACGACTCAAAGTAGGTGTAATACGCGCCCGCCACGCTCTTGGCCGCGTAGAAGAGCTCCACGATGCCGATCACGGAGAGCACGCAGGTATCCTTGATATTGATGATCAGATTGTTGCCGATCTGGGGCATGATGTTGCGCAGCGCCTGCGGCAGAATGACATAGAGCATTGTCTGCACATGCGTCATTCCGATCGCCTTCGCGCCCTCGGTCTGCCCCGGATCGATCGAGAGAATACCGCCGCGGACCGTCTCGGCCATGTAAGCGCCGGTGTTGATCGACACAATGAAAAACGCCGCGAACCACATCGACATGTTGATGTTAAACAGCACCGACGAGCCGAAATAGATAAACATCGCCTGCGCCATCATCGGCGTGCCGCGGAACACCTCCACATAAGCGTTCAGGATCAACCGCACAATCCAGAGCAGTCCGCGTTTGACCACACTGTCGTTTTTGCTGACCGGGATCGTCTGCACAATACCGACTGCAAAACCGATCAGACAGCCGATCAGAGTGCTGACGACCGCAATGATCATTGTATTCTTGGCGCCGTCCAGATAAGAAAGACCGCGCGTCTGCAGAATATAGACGATTCTGCCGAAAAAGTCCTGTGGCATATAAATTCTCCTTTACTCCTCCGCGTCAGAGAGCGGCTGCACGGAAATTGCCTCGTTCATCATTTCCTCATAGTCCTCCACGGTCATATCCGCAAGCACGCCGTTGATCGCGTCAAGCAGTTCCGTGTTGCCCTTCTGCAGCGAAATGCCGATGTTGATCTCCTCCTCGGACACCTCAAAATCGTCGTCCGAATCCGTGAAGTCGAGCAGCTTGAAATCCGGATAAGCCACGCACGCAGCCATACCGGTCGGCATATCGGTCACAACGATGTCGCACTTGTCCGCCTCGAGCGCAACGAGCATTGCCGGCGCGGACTCCTGTGCCGGAAGAATGTTCGCGTCCGGAATCTGCGGCAGGCATACGTCGTACCATACCGTGTTGAGCTGAGAGGTCGCCGTCGCACCGGAAAGATCCTCGACGCCCTTTGCATCTGCGTAATCACTGTCCGCCTTTGTCAGCGTGATGATGGATGCGTAATAGTACGGCTCCGTGAAATCTACCATCTCAAGACGCTCGGAAGTGATCGACTGACCCGCGATCACACAGTCCACCGTGCCGGACTGCACTGCCGGTACGAGAGAATCCCAGTCGAGCTTCACAATCTCCAGATCCCAGCCAAGCTCCTCGCAGATGTGCTTCGCCATCATAACGTCGTATCCGTATGCATACTCCGTGCTGTCCGCGATCGGCACGGCGCCGTTGGAATCGTCCGCCTGTGTCCAGTTGTACGGCGCGTAGCCACACTCCATCGCAACGCGGAGCGTCTTTGTCTCCTCGTCCGCAAATGCCGTCATGCTCATTGCGGCTGCCATAGCTGCTGCACACAGCAGACCCGCTGCCATCTTAACATTCTTCTTCATAATCTTCTCCTCCATCTTTCTGATTTTCCTGCAAAAAAAGGACAAAGCGCCCCTTTCAATCGGGGCTTCTTTGTCCCTTGCGTTCACTAATATAACATAGAATCGCGGAGAATACAATTCTTTTTTGTTTGTCAAAAAATCATTTTTTCGGCCAATATCGCGCCACCAAAGCCTGCGCATCTTCCGGCGAAAGCGAATAGTTCTGGATAAGCGTTTCCACCGCTGTCTCCATGGTCTGCCCGAATTTCCTGCAGGATTCTATCAAAATCTGCATCCCACGGGCTCTTTCGGATACTGCGCCTTCTTGTCTGGCATTCTCCCGCTCCTCATTCACTATCTGCTCAAATCCGCTGATCATCTTCTTCTCCCCCTTCCGGAAGCATTCCCGGATGAACGCCTGCTCCTTCTCGCCGAACTTCCCTTCCAGTACATTCGCAAACCATGTCTCCAGCAGGTTCTTCTCATCCGCCGGAAGCTCCGCTACCCGGTCCATCATTTCTTCTACTGCCCGCAGGAAATCTTCCTTCTCTTTCGCCCGGTCCAGATAAAATATGTTGTCGATCACTGTGTTGCTGCTCAGGATCAACTCCTCCGCCAGCCGCCGCACGTCGATCAGGGCGTACTCAAAGTTCACACCGTATTCCCCGAACATGTCCCCGTCCCGCAGGTAATCCCGGAACCGGCGCAGCGCGGTCCAGCCTTCCTTTCCGTTGTACAGCACCATCGGGACCACCATCGGCAGACGGAACTCCTTCAATACCCGCTTGTCCTCCGGCACATTTCGGAAATACTGTTCCCATAAGTTCACCATGTAGACCAGCAGCCGAAACGGCATTGTAAAGTCCATCCCCGACTGCAGCTCCATCAGCAGGAACAGATAGATCTCCTGCTCCCCGCGCCGGATCCGGCAGATCAGGTCGGACTCATATGTATGGAAATAGTCCGTGACGAATTCCTTGTCCTCGAACTCAATGTCTTCCTCCCGGATATCTTTTACCCACGCAAAATCCGTGTACTTGCGTAGCATGTGCAAAAGCACGCGGCGGTTTTTGAGCACGCGCTTGTATCCTTTGTCGTGGGGGTTGTTGACCTTTTCCGGCGTTTCGGCGGTCCCTCCTGCTGTCGTTCCTGCTGTATTCTCTAATCTCTTTTCTTCCGGCATTTTTTCGGCCTCCTTCGCATATAATAGAAATTATATGCAGGGGCTTGGAAAAATATACCTCAAAAGCATGTAAAATATTTCTTTGTATTTTATTTTATCACGATTCATGAAAAGGCGCCACCGAAATTTCTCTTTCCGAAAGAACAGAAAAAGGACTTCCCATCCGATCTCTACATCGTGAATTCGATCTGAATGCGTCCGTTGTGCGTCTTCGCCAGAAGCGTCTTTGTCCGTCCCGGCTCGCTCACATTCTCCAAGTTGTTCATGCCGTTTCGTGTCGTGCTGTTGATATTATAGTCGGCCGGATTTCCGATAACCGTGCCGGATACGACGCCGTTGAATGTCTGCATGGAAATGTGATCGCTGATCAGATTGCGTCCGGACACCGCCCCGTTTTGTGTCTGCAGCGACAGCTTCTCCGGGAAGCTGCACTCCTTCGCCGAGACCAGACCGTTCCCCGCCGACGCCTCAAGCTCCTCTCCGCGCACATTGGAGAGCTCGATGCGGGCATTGTTGGACGTGATGTGTAGCCGTCCGGCCTGACAATTCTCCATGCGGATCGTCCCGTTGTTGCTTCTGACCTCTCCTGCCGCAAGGTTCGCCAGCCCGGCAGCCTTGATCGTGCCGTTCGTCGTCCGCAGGCTAAGCGTTCCCGCATAGTTCATCGGAAGCTCCAGCACAAGGATATTGTCGTCCCAGAGGAAATTGAGCCAGTTCAGATGAACGGATCCCTTCATCTCGTGGCAGAACGAAAATACTCCGTCCTTCTCTTCAAAAGTAATGATATCTCTCCCCTCTTTCGGCTTGAAGAACACACGCACAGGTCCCTCTGCCACGGTGCGGACGCGGATGCGCAGATTCTCCGTCTCTACCTTCACCGTATGGATCAGCGTGGACGACTCATACTCCTGCGCGTTCTCTTTGCTCGCGGACTTTGCAGTGTAGACCATCAGGCCGCCGTACTCGGCGCGGATCTTCTTCGCAACCTCCTCCGGCGTCTCCAGACGAGCAAGGATTTCCTCCTCCGAGTATCCCTGATCCATCCCGTCATAGATCAACTCCTCATAAAAGTCCTCAATCTGCTCCAGATCCTCGGCCGGAAGATCGATCAGCTCAAATTTCAGTTTTTTCAAATATTCCTCTCTTTTCATGGTCTTACCTCCTCGCCCTTTTCTCTGTCTTCATCTGCGGACGTATCATCCGACTCCGCCGCGCATACTTCCTGTCCTGTCTCTGCCTGTCTCTGTCCTGTAGACTCCGGCTCCAGCACCTGTGCGTTCTGCTCCGCGACAAACTGGTACATCTCGCGCAGCTCATCCCACTCATCCAGAAATGCGTCGATCTTGCGCTGGCCGCCCTGTGTCAGTCGATAATATTTGCGCATTCGACCGTTGTACTCCATGCGGTACGTCTCAAGGCTTCCTCCCTGTTCCAGACGCTTCAGGATCGGGTACAGCGTCGACTCCGAAATGTCCACGCAGCGCTCAAGCTCCCGAATGATCAGGTATCCGTAGGACGGGCCCTTCTTCAGCACCGCAAGGACACACACCTCAAGGATTCCCTTTTTTCTCTGAACATCCATGCAAATCCCTCCTGCTTTGTAGAAATTATACTATGCATTGTATATTATGTTTAATATACTATTTATTGCATAGTATGTCAAGAGGGAATTTCATTCTCTGCTCAAGGCTATCCGCTGCTATCGCAGCTCCTGTCTGTGGCTGATGGGCGTTCCGCCCATCATACGAAAAGGGAAAAGCATCCCTCCGCAGATAAATCTGCTCGGCTACCTTCCCCTTTTCCATGCATGGCAAAACTGTTGATTCACATCCTCTCGGGCGCCTCGAAGCCCAGCAGGTCGATGCTCGTCTCGAGCACCTCGCGCGTCAGATCAAGAAGCTCGATCCAGCTCGTCTGCTGCGCGGCGTTCTCCTCGCCGAGAATTCTCGTCTCGTGATAAAAACGATTGAACGCGTTCGCAAGGTCGTAGATGAACGCGCAGATCTTGTGCGGCGCAGTCTCCTCAAACGCCTGCTCGATCACGCTGTTGAATTTCACGAGCTCCATCATCAGGCTCTTTTCACCCGCGTTCGCCGGAGCCGCGATATGCCCCTTCTGTACGCTGCCGCCGTTCTCGCGGTACTTCGTCAGGATCGACTTGATCCTTACGATCGTGTAGAGAATGTACGGGCCTGTGTTTCCCTCAAAGGACGTGAACTTGTCCATATCGAAAACATAGTCCTTCGACGCCTGATTCGAAAGGTCGCCGTATTTGATCGCGGAAAGCCCGACGATCTCCGCCGTCTTCTTCGCCTCCTGCGGCTCTGTCTCGTGGTTCTCGGTGATCTTCCGGTACATCTCCGCGTTGATGTCCGCGATCAGCGTTTCCAGCCGCATCACACCGCCCTCACGCGTCTTGAATGGCTTGCCGTCTTTGCCGTTCATCGTCCCGAAACCGAGGAACACAAGCTTCGTGTCCTTCTTCACGATCCCTGTCTTGCGCGCGCAGCGAAACACCTGTGTGAAATGCATCTCCTGCCGCTTATCCGTGAGATAAAAGATCTCGTCCGGCTGATAGAGCTTCATGCGCTCCACGATCGTCGCCAGATCCGTAGTCGCATACAAAAACGCGCCGTCCGACTTCAGAATGATACAGGGCGGGATCTCCTTGGCATCGCTGTCTTCCTTTACGTCCACCACCAGCGCGCCCTGATCCTCGTAAGCGTACCCTTCGTCTTTCATGCGCTGCACCATATCCGCAATGTACGGCTTCGCGTCCGATTCTCCCTTCCACAAATCAAAATCCACGTTCAGCCGCCCGTAATTCCTTTTCAGATCCGGAATGGAAACCTTCATGATATGATTCCAGAGCGCCTGATAGCCGCGGTGCCCCTGCTGCAGCCGATATGTAGCTTCCAGCGCCGCCTCGCGGTACGCAGCGTCCTCCTTCGACTTCGCGCTCGCGGTCGGATAGATCTCCTCCAGCTCGGAGAGCGTAAACGGCGCCTCCTGCGGGTATTCTCCATCAAAATTCTCGTCAAAATACGGAAGCTCCGGCTGACGGCAGCGCACCTCCGTGATGATCAGCCCCATCTGCAGGCCCCAGTCGCCGAGATGCACGTCGCCGATCACCTTATGTCCCACAAAGCGCGCGATGCGCTTCAAACTCTCGCCGATGATCGCGGAGCGCAGATGACCGACGTGAAGCGGCTTCGCCACGTTCGCTCCACCGTAATCCAGAACGATCGTCTTGGGCTCCTGTGTCTTCTCGACCGACAGATCTTTATCCGACTGCATCTTCAGAAGATAATCCGCCAGAAACTCACCCGATACCCGGATATTGATAAAACCCGGATTGACGGCGCTTACCTCTGTAAAGGCCTTGTTGCCCTGCAGCTTCTCTGCCACCTCCTGCGCGATCGCGATCGGCGCCTTCTGGTAAACCTTTTTCGCCGCCATCGCTCCGTTGCACTGATATTCGCACAGATCCGGCCGATTCGATATGCCGGTCTTCCCGTAGGCAGCGTCATAACCGCAGGCCGCAAACGCATCCATAACTTCTGCGCTGATCAGATCCAAAATTTTCTTCATATATTATCTCCACCTTTTCTGTATCGCATCAATGTCCGAAAACCCGCGTTTTCACGCTGTTCAGTCAGTATAGCACACTCATTTCCGGCATTGCAACTGTTTTTTGCCGACAGGGCCGCATAGAACACCAGCATAACCGGAACAAGGATCTGTACATTGTACGCCCGGTAAAACGTGATCGCGGAAAATGCGTCGGCAAAACCGGCCGTCAGCAGATAGACCGCCAGCAAGACGAGCCACCGCCGGATACGCGCGACGGTACGTCCGTCCGGAACCCTTTCGCCGCAATACCACGTCTTTCCCGCCGTATACAGATAACCGACGCACTTCTGCGTATACCAAAGGCCGCCGACCGCCGTCATAAACAGCCCTGCCAGCAAAAGCAGCGCAAGCACGGTCTCCAGCCGTCCCGCGTTGTAGCCGAACGGCCGCAGGACGCGCATAGCCGCGATCGCAGGAAAATCGGACGCCCACCGTTCCCTTGCAGTGAGGAGAAAACCGGACGCCGCGCAAAACGCTCCTGCCGCTGCGGCGCAGATACAGCCCGTCCGGCGGACGGCCATGTTTCGCGCGCCTGCAATGTCCTCGTTTCTCTCCGGCGCTCTGCCCGTGTCCGCAGCCTGTCCGGCGATCAGATGTCCCGACAGGAACGGCAGGAACACCCCGCCGAGACAGAGAAACACTTCGCACGCGCCGCCTGCGACCCCATGCACAGCCTGAGCGTTTTCCGGCAAAATCCTCGGCACGACGCTTCGGTACGCTCCGACCGGCACCTCGTTTCCCGCAAGGCAGGCAAGACCTGCCGCCAAAACAAGCAGCGCGATTCCCGCGTGCCTGCTCACGCCGACGCGGAAGCTCAGCCCTTTTTCCAGATATACATGCCCTGCCGCCAGAGGAAGCACGCACAGAACCGCCGCCGGAACGAACGGCATGAAATACGTCCGAAAAAGCTCCGCCCAAAGTCTCGCGAACACCGCAGTATGCGCAAGAAAATACCAAAGACTCACCGTGCAGAAGATCGCCGCCGTCGTTTTGCCCGCGCGCATCTCAATCGCCGAAAAGAGATCCTGTCCCGGCCTGACCCACCGCAGCACAATGCCGATCGCAAAGCACCACAAAAGAACGCCGAGTGCAATGCTTCTCACCATATCTCCGAGGCTCAGTCCCGCCAGTATGACCGGAAGTAAAATACACAGCTTCGCCGGCCACTCCGCCAGCAGCAGATATTTAGCGCCTCTTTCCGGAATCTGTTCTCTGTCCATCTGTCGTTTCCTTTCTGAAAAAAATAAAGGGATATCCTTCGATATCCCTTAGTATAGACACAGTTTCCGTATTTATTCCTTCGCGCCAAGCATCTGAAGGATGTACTCCTTCTGACATTCGATGTGGTGCGCCGTCATCCGGACGGCAAGCTCCTCATCCCTGTTTTCGAGCGCCCGCAAAATCCCGTCGTGCTCTTCGATCAGATTTTTATGAGATTTTCGATCCTTCAGGTATTCCATGCGATAGCGGTACATCTGCTCCCGCAGATTGTTTAGGATCTGTACCAGACGGCTGTTCCCGGTAGCCTCATAGATCGCGTCATGGAATCTCATATCCGCCTGCGCGCAGGCCGCAACGTCGTCCCCCGAAAGCGTATTCCTGAACTCCCCGGCCAGTCTCCGGATCTCCTCGAGCTGTCCGGCCGTAACACTGTGGCAGGCATGCTTGACCGCCAATTCTTCAAGCGCCATACGCACCTCCAGCACATCCTCCAGATCCGAGACCGTAATTTCCGCGACAACCGCGCCTCTGCGCGGGATCATCAGCACCAATCCCTCCAATTCGAGCTTTCGGATCGCCTCGCGCACCGGCGTGCGGCTGACCCCGAGCTGCTGCGCCAGATGAATCTCCATCAGGCGCTCCCCGGGCTTCAGCTCCCCGCGCAGGATCGCCTGCCGCAGCGTCTGAAACACAACGTCACGCAGCGGAAGGTACTCGTTCATTTGTAATTGAAATGTCTCTACCATAGTTTCCGTTTCCTCCTAAGGCTGCCAAACCGCCTTTTTCTCCCTTTTCCGATTGTGGAAAAACCTTGTAAGAAATACGCTTCTCGCCAAGTCACCGCGGCTCAGCTCATCGTAGGATCTCCGCGCTTTTGTCTCGTCGTCGAAGAGTCCGAACACCGACGGGCCGCTGCCGCTCATCATCGCGTTCACCGCTCCCGCGCGCATCATCTGATCCTTGATCTCTGCAACAACCGGATAAGCCGGTATCGTAACGGTCTCCAGCACATTGCCCATCAGCTCCGCCATCCGATACGCGTCGCCGTCCCGGATCGCCTGCGCCTGCGCGTCGATATCCGGGTGATAAGCAAGCGCGTCGGCCTTCAGATTCCCATAGACGAAGCCTGTGGAAACATGCACCGCCGGCTTCGCCAGAACCACATGCAGATCCGGCGCGTCCGGAAGCCGCGTAAGCCGCTCTCCGATCCCCTCCGCCAGCGCGGTCCCGCGCATCACGCAATACGGAACATCCGCTCCGATCCTGACCGCGCGCGCCATCAGCTCCTCCTGCGTAAGCCCGAGATCGTACATCCGGTTGACCCCGACCAGCACCGCCGCCGCGTCTGAGCTGCCGCCCGCCAATCCCGCCGCCACGGGAATATGCTTCACAAGCTCGATCTGCAGACCCTCATCGACCGAAAATTCGTCCATCAGAAGCTTCGCCGCGCGGAAAACGAGATTATCCTCGTTCACCGGCAGATAGCTCAGATTGGTCTGCACGGAGATCCCTCCGGATCCCTGCCTCCGCAGCGTGATCTGATCGTACAGGTACACCGTCTGCATGATCATCCGCAGATCGTGATACCCATCCTCCCGTTTGCGCAGAACGTCCAACCCGAGATTAATCTTCGCCATCGCCTTCAGCTTCAGCTCATTCATCTTTTGCACTCCTATGCATTTTGTATACAATCTTGTTTCATTTTACATTTTTTCCCGCGCTGTGTCAACATGCCCGGACACTTTTCATCAAAATAAGCCGGTCTCCTTTTTTCAGAGTCTCGGACTCAAGTCCGTTCATCTCCATGATCTGTGCCGGCGTCAGATAGTACTGCTTCGCGATGTCCCAGAGGGTCTCGCCGCCCTGCACGATATATCCGGTGATCCCGGGCACCGCCTCAAGCCGCCCCGGCTCATATTCCTTCTCATGTATTTCATGGATGCACTGCTGTTTCTGCGGACGGGCCACAAAAACATCCAACCCTACCGAGGCCTTTACCTCAATTTCCTCGCTGTCCGCCATCGTCGCGGAGAGCTGATCCATGCCTGTCAGGATCGTATAGCGGCAGTCCGCGTCGATCCCCGGCACGCGCGCCAGATGCGAGAACGGCACGATTCCCTCCAGCACCGCAAACGGCATCGCGTCGTCCGACGAAATATACAGGATCGACACCGGGATCGCGCCCTCGATCTGAATTCCCTCCTCCACGATCCGCGTGTTGTCGACCTTAATGCTCCCGTTGCTGTTGCAGATCTGCAGAATCCTCGGCTTCGCACTCTGAATCCTTATCTTTCCCCCGCACTTGCATTTCGACTCGTTTTTCATAACAAGGCTCTCATAGATTTCCTCGCTCGCAACGAGCTCCAGATCCTTCTCCGGAGAATAAACATCCTCAAGGATCTCCGCCTCCTCCGTCCCGTACAGCCGGATCTCCAGCTCCAGAACGCCTTCTATATGGAAAAGTCTAAGCTCCCCGTCGTTGTCCTCCTTCGCGGTCAGCTCCGCCTGCGCCAGTGTGACACCGATGTCCGGGATCAGCTCCGGCGCGCATCCTCCGCAGCGGATCTCTCCTTCAAACGGAAGCGTCTGCTCCATCCACTGCACCGTCTGTGCGTCGTCCTGCGCACGATACAGAACAAACAAAAACAGATTCCCCTGTGCAAAAAGGCTGCCGTCCCGCAGCGAGATCCGGCAACTGCGAAGCTGAATATTATCCCAAAGGATCTCCTCGATGTTCGGCTTGTTTGAGGGTACCTGAATCTCCTCTTTCAGTCTTAAAATATCCTTGTTCTGCACTTCGAGCTGCATCAGCTCCAGCTTCCGGCGGCGTTCGCACAGCTCTATGGGCGACTGCGTCTCCACCGCGGCGGACATGTCGTAAATCTCGTCAACCGAAGCCTCGAAGCGTAAAAGACTGCGGATCGCCAGCTTTCTCGAATTGATCAGCGCCACGCTCAGATCCTCCGTCTCATGGCGAACCCGCACATTGTCTCCGGCCTCCAGACCTTCCATGCTGATCGATTCGTCGAAGGCGAGCTTCGTGTCCAGCCTGTGGATCTGCCGCTCCTTCGTGTCGTCCATGTAGAGCACGCCGACCTCCAGATATCCGTCGAGGAACAGTCTGCCTGCCTCCGCGCGCGTATGTTCGAGCACCACGTGCTCTCTGCTCTGAATGATCATCTCTACGTCCGGTTTCACGTCGGGGACATTCAGGTCTTCATCTAAGGTGATCTGCGTCTCCGCATGCTTTGCCTGCCTGCACATATGTATGTTTTTCATCAAAAGTTCCATCGATCTTCCACCTTTCTTTTTCTTCATACCGGATTTTCCATTCGCCTGCCCATGCGCATGGCCGCCTATTGGATCATGACCTTCTTATCGCGCGCCTCGATCTTGACGACAAGGCAAGGATAGGACGGATCCTTGGAAAGCCCTTCCTCCTCCGTCGGTCCGATCAGTCTGGTATCAAACAGGATCGTCGTGTCGTCCTCCGTACACTCCGCGACCGCAATGCTGTATCCCCCTGTCTTTTGCTCTCCGTAACCGCGTACCAAATACATATCCTCCCCGTCTATGTACGTCATCCGTATCTCCTTTTTCTTGTTTTCCTCAATCGCGTGCGACAGTTCCTCAGGAAGCTTTCCCGGCTCCGCGACGGTATAGTCGATCTCTCTGCGGTTCGTCTTCGCATTCTCCCCGGACGACGCGCACCCGACCGTCACCGCCGCCAGCATCAGGATCAGAAATGCCAGAACTCCGATTCGTTTCACGCACAGCACCAGCTTATCGTTTTATACTATTGTTATTTCAGCCGCCCGCAAAATATGCCTTGTCTTTGCCCCGTCCATCTTATATAATTAAAGAAAAGATTCTATACGAAACGAGGCACACTACTATGAACAATGTACAGATCATGGAAGAAGCGAAGGCCGCGGAGGAAACCAAAAAACGCGAACGGGTCTCCGGCATTCTGGTGCATCCGACCTCCTTCCCTTCCCCGTACGGGATCGGCGATCTCGGTCCCGGCGCTTACGACTTTATTGACTTTCTCGAACGCTCCGGCCAGCACCTGTGGCAAATCTTGCCGCTCGGCCCGACAGGGTTCGGCGATTCCCCCTATCAGGGATTTTCCGCGTTCGCGGGACAGCCTCTGCTTGTCAGCCCGGATAAGCTGATCGACCTGAAGCTGCTCACGAAAGACGATCTCGGCGACATGCCAAAGTGGGACCCGACGAGAGTGGACTACGGTCCGGCGATCGAATACAAGACCTCCCTCCTGAAAAAAGCATGGCAGGCTTTTTATCACACGCCGGACAAAACGCTTCTGGAGGAATTTGAACTCTTCTGCGAGGAAGAGAAAGACTGGCTCGACGATTACACGCTGTTCATGGCGTGCAAGGATTATCACGGAGGTAAGTGTTGGCTGGAATGGGAGGACGAGATCGTAGACCCGACCGCCGGGACGAAAGCCCTCTGGCGTGAAAAGCTCGCCGAGCGCATCCACTACTACAGCTTCGTGCAGTTCATGTTTCAGAAGCAGTGGATCGAGCTGCGCGACTACGCGCATGAGAAGGACGTGGAGATCATCGGGGACATCCCGATCTTCGTGGCGCTCGACAGCGCCGACGTATGGGGAAACAAGAAGCTGTTCCAGCTCGATCCGACAGGCCATCCGATCAGCGTAGCCGGCGTGCCGCCGGACTATTTCAGCGCGACCGGACAGCTCTGGGGCAACCCGCTCTACGACTGGGATTATCACGCGGAGACCTCTTATCAGTGGTGGATCGCCCGCATCCGTCGGCAGCTTACCCTGACCGACTACCTGCGTATCGACCACTTCCGCGGATTCGAGGCCTACTGGTCCGTTCCGGCCGATGAGGAAACCGCCGTGAACGGAAAATGGGTCAAAGGTCCCTGCGAGGATCTGTTCGAGGCGATTAGCAAAGAGCTCGGTGACGACCTTCCGATTCTTGCGGAGGATCTCGGCATCATCACACCGGAGGTAGAGCATCTGCGCGATACGTTTGGGTTCCCGGGCATGAAGGTGCTTCAATTCGGTTTCGGCGACATGGGCGACCACAATTACATACCGCATTTCTACACGACGACGAACTGCGTCTGCTATACCGGGACGCACGACAATGACACGACGCTCGGCTGGTATCAGACTCAGCCGGAGGACGTCCGCGACCGCATCCGCCGCTACGGAAATACGGACGGCAACTGCGTGAGCCTCGACTTCATCCGTTTCTGCATGGCGAGTATCGCGAAATTCGCGATCTTCCCGATCCAAGACCTGCTGCAGCTCGGCAGCGAAGCGCGCATGAACACGCCGGGTGTCGCGATGGCGAACTGGGCTTTCCGCTACCGCGCGGAGGATTTGGAACCGTGGCGTCAGGACTGGCTGCTGAAGACAACGCAGCTTTTCGGACGCTGAGCGTTTTCGCAGAATTCCGAAAGATGCGCCTCGGCCCTGTCCGATGCCGGTACGCGCATCGATACATAAGAAAGGATATCCCTTGCAATGATACGCTTCATTTTGACCGTTATACTCGTTGTTTCTTTCCTGATCCTGTCTATCCCTGTCTTTCTGGCGGAATGGCTCATCGGGAAATTTCGCCCCGACTGGCGCGACATAAGCTCCCTGCGCATCGTACAGGGAGCCTTCAAGTGCGTCATCCGCCTCTCGGGCGTGAAGCTGACCGTCATCGGAGAGGAACGCATCCCGAAGGACGAAGCCGTGCTCTATATCGGCAACCACCGCAGCTATTTCGACATCGTGCTGACTTACGCGCGCTGCAAAAGGCTCACAGGCTACGTCGCGAAGAAGGAGATGCTGAAGATCCCGCTGCTCTCGCGCTGGATGAAATTCCTGTACTGTCTGTTTTTGGACCGCTCCGATATCCGTGAAGGGATGAAGATGATCCTTACGGCGATCGACCATATCAAAAACGGAATCTCCATCATGATCTTCCCGGAGGGTACGCGCGGCACAGCCGAGAGCGAGCTGGAGATGCTTCCGTTCCACGAGGGTTCCTTCAAGATCGCGGCGAAGACCGGTTGTCCGATCATCCCGGTCTCCATCCACAATTCCTCCGCGCTCTTCGAGGATCATCTGCCCCGCATAAAGCCGGTTCCGGTCACGATCGAGTACGGCGAACCGATCCGCCTGAAGGAGCTGCCGAAGGATGTGCAGAAATTCCCCGGAAGCTATGTGCAGCAGATCATTCTCGAGACCCTAAAAAAGAACGGTGCTGCCTGAACAATCAATCGAGTAGGGCTGGTTTTCGCCCTACTCGCTGCGCGACCCGCGTGTTGCGACAGCAACAGAATACCTCACGCGGGTCTGCGCATAAAAATACCGGACAGGCTTTCTGACCCGTCCGGTATTTAATAGTTAGAGATCATTTATGCTTCTTCTGGTGATTCCGCCGCCGCCTTCTCGTACTCGTCGAGAATGATCTGCTGGATCTTCTCGCGCGTCTCTGAGTTGATCGGATGAGCGATATCTCTGTATTCCCCATCCGAAGCCTTACGGCTCGGCATTGCTATGAAAAGACCTTTCTCTCCTTCAATCACCTTGATGTCATGCACTACGAATTCGTCGTCAAGCGTTATGGACACGACGGCTTTCATTTTGCCGTCCTTTGCCACTTTTCTAACTCTTACATCTGTTATCACCATAATATTTACCCCCATGGTCTCCTAAGATTTTTCATTTGACAACATCATTCGGAAGCAATTCGGGGGGCTGTACCCCGTATATTATGTCTTACAGGACGTAGCGTTCGTTTGATTCGACCACAATCTTAATCCCATCCTCACCGGTGTAACGCGAATTTGCCCGAATGGTATCGCGGCTCTCAACGATACAATTTTCGAGATATACATTATCGCCGAGATACACATCATTCAATACAATAGAATTTTTGATCACACATCCTTCCCCTACGAATACTTTCTTGAAGATTACCGAGTTCTCCACATATCCGTTGATGATCGATCCGTTTGCCACCAAGCTGTTTTTCACCATGCTGCCCGGATTGTATTTCGCCGGCGGATTGTCGTCAACCTTGGAATGTACGTCCGGATACTCGCGGAAGAAGTAATCCCGCACCTCTTTTTTGAGAAAGTCCATATTCGTCTGATAATAGGACTCGACCGAGGCGATATTGCTCCAGTACTCCTTCATCTTGTATCCGAAGATCCGCTTCACGTCCTTGTAGCGGATCAGAACATCTTTGACAAAATCATGTCTGCCTTCCTCCACAGACTTCTCGATCAGCTCAATGAGCTGGCGCCTGCGGATCACGTAGATGCCGCACGAAACGGTATGCGAGGCTGCCGCCATCGGCTTCTCGTCGAACTGGGTGATCCGGCTCTCCTCGTTCATCTGCAGGATACCGAATCTCGTAACATCCTCGGACGCCGGAACATCCTTGCACACAACCGTGATGTCCGCCTTCTTCGCAATGTGGTATTCGAGCACCTTCGCGTAATCCAGCTTGTAGATGCCGTCGCCGGAAGCGATCACCACATACGGCTCGTGACATTCCTTGAGGAAATCGAGGTTCTGGTGAATCGCGTCGGCCGTGCCTCTGTACCAGAAGTCATTGTCCGAAGTCACCATCGGCGGGAATACGAAAAGTCCGCCCTGCTTTCTGCCGAAATCCCACCACTTGGAGGAACTCAGGTGCTGGTTCAGCGATCTGGAATTGTACTGCGTCAGCACCGCAACCTTTTGAATGTTCGAGTTCGACATGCTGCTCAATGCAAAGTCGATGCTCCGGAAGCTGCCCGCGATCGGCATTGCGGCGATCGCTCTCTTGTTTGTCAATTCTCTCATCCGAAAGCTGTTGCCTCCGGCCAAAATCATACCTACTGCTCTCATTGGACATCACCTGCCTTATCTAATGTTTCCCCGCTCTCAAGAACTCCATTCGGATAATCCTCCGGCTCGGTGACGCCTGTAACAGCGGTATTCTTTCCTATTCTGACGTTCGAAGGGATCACCGCATTCTCCCCGATCACCGCCAGACCGAACGCATAGACCGACGGCTTCACCTTGTTCGGAAGCTCTTCGCCGATACCGATCTGCGCGCCTGCGCCGATCACCGCGTTCTCCGCAATGATGCCCTTCTCTACGACCGCGCCCGCGCCGATCACCGCATTCTGCATGATGATCGAGTCCCGCACGACCGCGCCCTTCTCAATGACGACGCCGCAACCGATGATGGAATTGTACACTTCTCCGTAAATCTCCGAGCCGTCGCCGATCAGGCTGCGCTCGATCACGGACTCCGCGGACACAAACTGCGGCGGCAGGATGTCGTTCGTCGTGTAGATCTTCCAGAATTCCTCGTAGAGATTGAATTCCGGAATGATGTCGATGAGCTCCATGTTCGCCTCCCAGTAGGAGCCGAGCGTCCCGACGTCCTTCCAGTAGCCGTTGTACTCGTAAGCGACAAGCGTCTCGCCCTTCTCGTGACAATACGGGATGACATGCTTGCCGAAGTCACAGTTGCTCTGCTCCGAGAGCGAGATCAGCGCCTCGCGAAGCGCCGGCCACGAGAAGATGTAGATACCCATGGATGCCAGATTGCTCTTCGGCTCCTTCGGCTTCTCCTGAAACTCCGTGATCTTGCCGTTCTCGTCCGCGACCACGATGCCGAAGCGGCTCGCTTCCTCCTGCGGCACCGGCATCACGGCGATGCTGACGTCGGCGTTGTGCGCTTTGTGGAAATCCAACATCACTTCATAATCCATCTTATAGATATGATCGCCGGACAGGATCAGCACGTAATCCGGATTGTAGGATTCCATGTAAGCCAGATTCTGGTAGATCGCGTTGGCCGTGCCCGTGTACCACTCGGTCTTCCCTACCTTCTCATAAGGCGGAAGCACCGTCACGCCGCCCACATTGCGGTCCAAATCCCACGGGATGCCGATGCCGATGTGCGTATTCAGACGCAGCGGCTGGTACTGAGTCAGGACGCCGACCGTGTCAATACCGGAATTGATGCAGTTGCTCAGCGGAAAGTCGATGATGCGGTATTTCCCGCCGAACGCGACTGCCGGCTTCGCCACCTTCGATGTGAGCACGCCGAGGCGGCTGCCCTGCCCGCCTGCCAGAAGCATGGCTATCATTTCTTTTTTAATCACCTGTTATCACCTCTTGCTGTATTAATTTAAACCATTATAGCACAGCTTTTCCAATTAGTGAACATTTTTTACAATTATTTCTTTTATTTTTCCTGTTTTTTTATTATAAATACCACATATATACTTGAACTCCTACATCTTGTATCATTATAATTTGATTAATTTGATATGTCTATTCGATTATTTTTGTTAATTATCACTGTTTCCCGCGTTTTCTCGACAGATTTGCACGAAAATAACGACAATTTGCATTATTGTCTCACAGTTTGGCTGACACGGAAAAGTCTTGGATTTTTTCGGGGAAGAGCGTATACTGTAGTAGAAGATTTTATTCGGGAGGATTTACATAGGTTGCAGCCGGGCCATCTGCCTGAGCGGCCGCGCTGTGAACGTACATATTAATCAGATAAAGGAGATTTTCAAATGTATCAGATAAATTATGACCGGCCGGTGCATGTACATTTTATCGGAATCGGAGGCATCAGCATGAGCGGGCTGGCGGCCGTGCTTCTGCAGCGCGGCTTTACCGTGAGCGGTTCCGACACCCACGAAAGTCCGCTGACCGTATGGCTTGACGGGCTCGGGGCTTCCGTCTCTTACCCGCAAAGCGCCGGCAACATCCATGACGACATTGACGTGGTCGTGTACACGGCCGCGATCCATCCGGACAATCCGGAATATCAGGCGGCAAAGGAAAAAGAAATTCCCATGCTGACGCGGGCGGAGCTTCTCGGTCAGCTCATGAACAATTACGGCTCCTCCATCGCCGTATCCGGTACGCACGGAAAGACGACGACCACCTCCATGCTCTCGCATATTATGATGCAGTGTGGGCTGGATCCGACGATCTCCGTCGGCGGAATCCTCCCCTCGATCGGCGGCAACGTCCGCATCGGCGCCTCAGACTATTTCCTGACGGAAGCCTGCGAGTACACAAACAGCTTTTTAAGCCTGTTCCCGACCATGGGGATCGTTCTGAACATCGACGCGGATCATCTCGACTTTTTCAAGGATCTTGACGATATCCGCCATTCCTTCCGGCGCTTCTGCGAACAGATCCCGGCAGGCGGCGCGCTGGTTATCAATGCGGAGATCCCGCGCCTTGACGAGCTCACGCAGGGGCTTTCCTGCCGTGTCGTCACCTACGGCGTCGGCTGCGGCGACTATCAGGCAATCAATATCTCTTACAACGAGCTCGGAGCCGGCAGCTTCGATCTGCAAAAGGGCGATGATATCCTCGGGCATTTCACGCTCTCCGTCCCCGGCAGACACAATGTCGCAAACGCATGCGCCGCGCTCGCCGCAGGCTTTTTGCTCGATCTTCCTGCCGACCAAATGGCGGAGGGGCTTATAGAATTTAAAGGAACCGACCGCCGTTTCCAGAAAAAGGGAGAGATCGGCGGCGTGACGATCATCGACGACTACGCGCATCATCCGACAGAGATCCGCGTCACACTCGAAGCCGCGAAAAAGCTGCCGTACCGTCAGGTATGGTGCGTGTTCCAGCCGCACACCTACACCCGCACAAAGGCCCTGATGGACGATTTTGTAAAGGCGCTCTCGATCGCAGACAAGATCGTGCTCGCCGACATCTACGCGGCGCGCGAGACTGACACGCTCGGGATCAGTTCCGATCTACTGCGTCGGAAGCTTGCCGACATGGGCAAGGACGCGTGGTACTTCCCGACCTTTGACGAGATCGAGACCTTCCTGCTCGAACACTGCGCGTCGGGCGACCTGCTGATCACGATGGGAGCAGGCGACGTCGTCCGAATCGGCGAGAAGCTGCTCGGAAAATAAAAAAACTTTTGAACATTTTTATCCACACCGAAGATCACTGCCTCCGCGCATGATTTTCGGTGTTTTCCACATTATCCACAGATTTATGCACATTTTGCTCCGTCGGGATCGTCCTTTCCTTTGTGGAAATGAGCGTTGACATAACTTTTCGACATAGATCCTGTCAATTCTGCATTTTTTTCATGGTCCTTTGTTATTGTCAACTTCTTATCCACATTATCAACACGCTCCACACAACGCCCGGCAGGGACAACTCCGCAAAACTGCCTGTTCTCATTTTCGGCAAACTATGGTATACTAAATCATGTTTAGCGTACCGGTCTATACGGACGCCCGGAGGGAGAAAACATGAAGATCTTCACGGATGCCCCGGAGGGCATGACGGTCGTGCAGAACGCCTTCATCGACCGCTTCATGCCGCATGCAAACGGGGAATTTGTTAAAGTATATTTGTATCTGCTCAGATGCGCCGATACGGGACAGGAGCTTTCGCTCGCCTCGATCGCGGACGTTTTCGATCATACGGAAAAGGATGTCCGCCGCGCGCTTTCCTACTGGGAGAAGCAGCAGCTCCTGAAGCTGAAGCTGTCGCCGGAGGACGTGATCGTATCCGCGACATTCCTTACTCCGCCTTCGGAGGAGCGCGCCGCCGACGTCCGTCCGGATTCCGACAGTCCGAAAAAGCAGGCCAAGGCCGCAAAGATGTCTGACGAGACGGCGCTACACGAGGACAAGCCTTCCTCTGCGGCAAAGATACAGATGCCCAGCCGCGCCCGCGTCAAGGAATTCTCCTCTCAGGAGGAGATCCGGCAGTTGTTCTTCGTCGCGGAACAGTATCTGAAGCACACGCTGTCCTCGGCGGAGCAGAGCGATCTCATCTACTACTATGATACGCTCCACTTTTCGCCGGACCTGATCGAATACCTGATCGAGTACTGTGTCTCGAAGGATTCCACGAGCCGTCATTATATGCGGAAGGTCGCGCTCGGTTGGGCCGAGGCCGGCGTCTCCACGGTAGCTCAGGCGAAGCACGATACAAACCTTTACAACAAAAATTACTATGCCGTCCTCAATGCCTTCGGCATCAAGGGACGGGCTCCGGCAGAACCGGAACAGGAAAAGATGGCGCGCTGGTTCGGCGAATTCGGTTTCTCCATCGATCTTGTCTTGGAAGCATGCAAGCGCACGATCCGCAGCACCCATCAGCCCAGCTTTGAATATGCGGACAGTATTCTCACGAGCTGGCATGAGCTCGGCGTAAAATCAATGGAAGACATCGTTCTCCTTGACGCGCAGCACAAGCAGAAGCAAAAGAAGCCCGCCGACAAGCAGACGGCTCCCGCCGCTTTTAACCGCTTCAACAATTTTTACCAGCGGAAATACGACTACAGCCAGCTCGAAAAGAAGCTTCTGAAGCCGACAAACAACACCACCTGACCGGAGATTACAGCTATGGGTCTGACCAATACACAATACAACACAATCATGAGGGATTATCAAAGACAGCAGGCCACGAACCAGCGGGAGCTCGCCGCGCGCATCGAGGAGGTCTACGGACGTTTCCCGAAGCTGGCCGAGATCGACGGGCGCATTGCGTCCGCCAGTACCGCGTGCGCACGCCGTCTCCTGTCGCACGATTCCGCTTCTCTGGAGGAACTGCGCTCCCAGATCGCATGGTATTCCGGGCAAAAGAAGATCATCCTTCAGGATGCCGGCTATCCCGACGATTATCTTTCCATGAGGTACCGCTGCCCCGACTGTCAGGACACCGGCTATATCGGCTCCAAGCGCTGCCACTGTTTCAATCAGGCCGCCATCGATCTGCTGTACACGCAGTCGAATCTCCGCGAGATCCTGAAAGAAGAAAATTTCTCTGCTTTTTCTATGGAATACTATTCCAAGGAGGTCAAGGACCCGCTCACCGGCCTTTCCTCTTTCCAGACCGCGGAACACGCGCTGAAGGAGTGCAAGCGTTTTGTGCAGGATTTTGACCGGAATTTCGAAAATATATTCCTTTACGGAGACACGGGGCTCGGCAAAACCTTCCTCGCGCACTGCATCGCGAAGGAGCTGCTGGAGAGCGCGCATTCCGTGGTCTATTTCTCCGCTTTCGGTCTGTTTGAGCTCTTTTCCGACTCTGCGTTTCGGAAGAAAGATACCTATGAGCAGTCGATCGAGGAAGAGCATATTTTTGACTGCGATTTTCTCATTATTGACGATCTCGGCACAGAGCTCGTGAACGCTTTCGTCTGCTCTGAGCTGTTCCATGTGATCAATGAACGGATCCAGTACAAAAGAAGCACGCTGATCTCGACGAATCTTCCGTTGATGACATTCGCCGACACGTATTCGGAGCGTATTTTTTCACGTATTTCGAGCAATTATATCATGCTCAAAATGGTCGGCGACGACATTCGCCTGAAGAAAAAATTATCACACAGGGAGGGGCATACCGATGGAATTCCAATCCGCAAATGAGAGAAACCTTGAAATGATTCCGGTCGGAGAACTTGGCATTATCGCGTTGAAGAGCTGTGAGACGCTCGGAAAAAAGATCGACGCGCATATCGTTCAGTGGCGCAAGGAGCGCGAGCATGAGCATTTGGGAAGTCCGCTTCTGCAGACGTACTCCAGAGACTCCTACCTCGTCGACACCAGCGTTCCCCGCTTCGGCACCGGTGAAGCGAAGGGCATCATCAACGACTCGGTCCGCGGCGATGACCTCTATATTCTTGTGGACGTCTGCAATTACAGCCTCACCTATTCGCTGTGCGGGCACACGAATCATATGTCCCCGGACGATCATTTTCAGGACTTGAAACGAATCATTGCGGCAGTCGGAGGCAAAGCCCGACGGATCAACGTCATCATGCCGTTTCTCTATGAGAGCCGCCAGCATCGCCGCACCGGGCGCGAATCGCTTGACTGCGCGCTTGCACTCCAAGAGCTCGTCAAGATGGGCGTGGACAATATCATCACCTTCGACGCGCATGATCCGCGCGTCCAGAACGCGATCCCGCTGCACGGCTTCGAGACAGTGCAGCCAATCTACCAGTTCATCAAGGGATTGTACCGCGCCGCGCCGGATCTCAAGGTCGATCCGGATCATCTGATGATCATCAGCCCGGACGAGGGCGCCGCCGGCCGCGCGATCTATATGGCGAACCTGCTCGGGGTAGACATGGGAATGTTTTATAAGAGACGGGACTACGCGCATATCGTAGACGGCCGCAATCCGATCGTGGCGCATGAGTTCCTCGGCTCCGATGTCAGCGGCAAGGACGTCGTGATCCTCGACGATATGATCTCCTCCGGCGACAGCATGATCGACGTCGCCACGGAGCTGAAGAAGCGCAATGCGTCCCGGATCTTCATCTGCTCGACGTTCGGCCTTTTCACGAACGGTCTTGAGAAGTTCGACCGCGCGCACGAGGACGGCCTGTTCTACGCGATGCTGACGACCAATCTGGTCTATCAGACGCCGGAGCTTCTGCAGAAGCCGTACTATATCGGCTGTGACCTGAGCAAATACATCGCGCTTCTGATTGACACGCTGAACCACGACGGTTCGGTGAGCGATCTGCTCAACCCGGTCGACCGCATCAATGCGTTTCTGGCGAAGCACAGGGGATAGCGTCCTCTTCTCTCAACAATCTGATCTCTGCCGCATAGCCGGGAAGCTCGTTCGGAGTCTCAAGGCAGAACGGCAGATCCGCAAGCAGCGGATGGTGTACGATCCGGCGAAGCGCTTCCAGTCCGAGGAAGCCTTCGCCGATTTTTTCATGCCGATCCTTATGGCTGCCAATCGGATTCTTCGAATCATTGACGTGGACGGCCCGCAGCCGCCTTAGCCCGATGACACGGTCAAATTCCGAAAGCACCTCCTCCAGATGTCCGACGATATCATAGCCCGCGTCGTAGACGTGGCAGGTATCCAGACAGACACCCAGCTTCTCCTTTCGTTCCACGCGCTCAATGATCTCCGCCAGCTCTTCGAAGCGTCCGCCGACCTCGGAGCCCTTCCCAGACATCGTCTCAAGCAGAACAGTCGTGTGCAGCTCCGGCGTCAGGATCCGGTTAAGCTGTTCCGCGATCAACGCAATCCCGCGTTCGATTCCCTGTCCCACATGACTGCCCGGATGAAAATTGTAGAGGTTCCCCGGCAGATATTCCATGCGCTTCAGATCATCGCACAGAGTCTGATGCGCAAACTCCCGCACGCGCTCGTCCGCCGAGCATGCATTCAGCGTGTACGGCGCGTGAGCGACGATCGTCCCGATCCCATGCTCCTTCGCAAAGGCCAGATACGCCTCCACGTCCCGCACATCCAGCTCCTTCGCCCTGCTGCCGCGCGGGTTCCTCGTAAAGAACTGAAAGGTATTCGCCCCGATTGAGACAGCTTCCTGTCCCATATGTAAAAATCCTCCGGCGGATGACAAATGACAGCCTATCTTCAACATCACGTCTCTCCTGTTTTCAAATATCAATATTTCCGTCACGTACCCGGCGCTTCCCGCCGCGGCATGGTTACTCAGTGAATTCTCTCCAAAATCTCCCGCTCACGCTTCTGGCAGGTGAAAAGGATCACCTGACGGCCGCTGTTCTTCAGCCAGCGAAGCGCCGCCTCCAGCCTTTCGTCGTCGTAAAGGGCAAACGGCTCATCCAGAAGGATCGGCAGACGATTCTCCCCGCAAAGAAGCTCGGCCGCGGCCATGCGCAGAGCAAAGCAGATCTGCTGCATGGTTCCTCCGCTTACCTGATGAAGTCCCAGCACGCGGGACGGCGTATGGATCCGGACCTCCGCGGTCTCATCCAGAAGGATGCGGCAGTAGCGCCCTCCGGTCAGCTCGGAAAGGATCTCGGAAGCCCGCCTGTTCAACTGCCGCCCGGACTGCGCATAGATGCCGGAGGACAGATCGCAAATCCGGTCGATCGCCAGCGTCAGCGCCGCGATCTCCGTGTCCGCATCCTCCGGCCTGACATGTCTTTGATACAGCAGTTCCAGCTCGTCCTGAAGCTTCCGGTACGCCTCCTCGCGCCTGCGGATCTCCTCGGCGAGATGCCTTTGTCGCTGTCCCGTATCCGCGTATCCGTTCGCTCCCCACGATCCCTGCACGTTTCCCGGATATCCCGGAGGCGCCCCTTCCGGTCCATATTCCGGACGGATCCGCGGATCGTCTTCTCTCTTTGGATCCTGCTCTTCCTCTGAGCGGAACATCAGCTTCACGGGAGCGATCAGAGCCAGAAAAAGGACGCCGCAAATCCCCAGAAAGATCCGTACCCGGATATCCCTCAGCAGCCAAACCGCCGCAAGACAAAGCGCTCCCGTGAGAAACAACAGCAGCCGAATCGCCAGACGGCTTCTACGGTAGAACGCCTCATCGTCCGCCTTCGCCCGCGAATTGTCCGTCCCGTCTCCGTCCGCAAAATTCCCGGAATTGTCCGGATAGCCGTCCCTGCCCGCGATCTCCCCGGGGCTGCCCGGATAGCCGCCTCGGCCTGCAACGTCCCCGGGTCTGTCCGGATAGCCGCCTCGGCCTACGACATTTCCGGGACTGCCCGGATAGCTACCTCGGCCTGCAGCATCCCCGGCCCTTCCCGGATAGCCGCCTCGACCCGCCGCGCTTCCATACTGCCCTTTCAGCAGATCGATCTCACCCCGCAGTTGCTCCGCCTTCGCCTGCTTTTCCCCGATCCGGGCTTCCATCGCCTCATCGTCTTTTTTCTTCTGCTGCTCCACCTGCTTCTTGCGTTTGCGCAGGCTCTGCAGCGCCCGCGAGACATCCATCTGTCCGCCGGGACCGCCGTCGCTGTTGACCATGTAACGCCGCAGCTCCTGCGCAAGCGCCTCCGTCGTCTCTGCTCCGGACTGCGGAATGCACAGCGTGTTGACAAAAGCCGCCTCTCCGACGCCTCCGAGCAGCACGTCCATCGCCTGCTCCGGCTGCGGCGACTCCCACAGCGTCGTCTCGCAGGTCACCGAAAGCGGCTTCGCGCTCCGGTCAAAGCACCGGTCGATCCGATAGACCTGTCCCTTGCTCTCGATCTTCATGCTTCCGAGAAAAGCGCCCGGAGCATCCCACGGCTGGCGAAGCTGGTACTCGTCGCTTCTGGCCGCCTTTCCGCGCGCACGGGGAAGCCCGAACAGCATCGCACGGATAAACGAATGAATGGTCGTCTTTCCGGTCTCGTTGCCTCCGTAGATGATGTTCAGCCCCGGCTTGAGCGTGATTCTATGATTTTCGAATTTTCCGTAGCGCTGCAAAAACAGCTCCCGTATTTCCATTATTTCTCCTCCGCGTACAACAGCGCCTCCAGTCCGTAGCAAAGCGCCTTCTCCTCGATCAGCCCCCGCGGAGCCTCCCCAAAGCTCTCAATATAATTCCCGATCAACTGTCCGCGGTACTGCCTGCGCAGTTCCTCCGGATGAAACGCCGGGACCGTCCGATCCGTGATCTCCAGAATCCGCCCGCATTTCATGTACTCGCGGATGTCCGGTCGAAACTGCGGATGACGGCCGCCGGTCAGCGTGATCCGGTACATGTGCTGCGTCCCGCAGCGGCGGATCAGCTCTGAGAGCTTTTCCCTCACCGAGTACGTGGTATCCTCCTCCGTGACCGCGAGCTCTTCCTGCCGATACTGGCGTCCGGCGCTCTCCACAAAAGAAAGCCGCACACCATGTCTGTGCGTTTCTCCGATCACGTAGCCGTGCGGCCCCGGATCGTCGCGATCGATCGGCTCAAGCGCGCCCGCGTACATCGCGAGATTCCGGATATACACCTGCGGTCTGTGAATGTGTCCCAGCGCGATATAATCAAAGCCCGCCGCTGCAAGGCTTTCCTTCCGCATCGGAATATGCTCTGCATCGCCGCCGTGCGCCAGCAGGATCTTGAAATAATCGCCATCCTCCGCGCGCAGGTTGTCGTACTTCGGCTCCGGGATCTCCTGCGCATGATAGCTCAGCCCATAGACCTCCGTGCGCAGTGACGGAAGCCGGACGCGCTCGCACTCCGGCGAGAACAGACCGATCACGTTCTCATTCCACGGGAACCCGAGATAAGGAGAGCCGGGCTTCAGATAATCATGGTTCCCCGCGATCATCACCACAACGGTCTGCTGCAGCGTCGAAAACAGATAATTCACCTCGCGAAGCTCAGAGAGCTCCGGCTGGCGGTGAAACAAATCCCCCGCGATCAACAGCAGATCGATCTTTTTCTCATTCGCATCCTCAATGCAACGCCGAAAGCTCTCCCACAGCTCCCTGCCGCGATCCTTCGCCCACAGAAAGCCGTGATCCGGCGCGGCGCCTAGGTGCACATCCGCAATATGCATGAAACGCATGGTATCCCTCCCAGATTCAGCCAAGCATGACAAAAAGTTTTTCCTTTTTATCAAGTATATCATAGATTTTTATATACAACCATGTTATAATCAGAAATATTAGCACAAATATTGGGAAAAAGGGAGGTACTTATGAGCAAAATATTTCAGGAATTCAAAACATTTGTGATGCGTGGAAACGTCATCGATATGGCGGTCGGTGTTGTGGTCGGCGGCGCGTTCAGCAACATCGTCAATTCTCTGGTAAACGACGTCGTGATGCCTGTCGTCTCTCTCGTCACCGGAAAGATCAACTTCGCCGATATGATGATCGCGCTTGACGGCGGCAAATACGCGTCTCTCGCGGCGGCACAGGAAGCGGGCGCGCCGGTAATCGCGTACGGCAATTTCATCCAGATCGTCGTGCAGTTCCTTTTGACCGCTTTCGTGCTCTTCATGGTCATCAAGGGGATCAACAAGCTGCACAAGCCTGCGCCGGAGCCAGCTCCGACCACCAAGATCTGCCCGTTCTGCAAATCCGAGATCCACATCGAGGCAGTCAAGTGCCCGCACTGCGCGTCCGAACTGCAGGAATGATATTTTCGGGATAACGATCGGGCAGGAAGCGCTTTCTCCTCCTGCCCGACTGCGCGGTCCGCATGCTGTGTCAGCAGTTGATTTCCGCATACAGGCCCGCGTAATATATAACACCGCCTCTGCAGATTGGCAGGGGCGGTGTTCATTATAAGGATGACTCAGTTTTTGCTGTTTTCCTCCGCAAGCTTCATGTCCGCCACTTCATAGGAAGCCTCCATCATCTCGCCGTGATAGTGTTTGAGATAATTCTCGATGATGCGGCTCATCACCGGCCGGATGTTGTTTTCCCCGATGTTCGCGAACACAACGAGGAACTGCAGACCGCTGTACCGCGAGCAGATATCCGTGCTGCGGATCGTGGAGCGGATCGCCTGCTCCATGCACGCCATCGCCTTCTCCTGCTCATCCACCCTCACCGCCGTCCGCGGCTCCAAGGTGACGAGCGCGAGGTTGAATTCGTATCCGTAGCGCTTCTCCAGATTCTTTATGTACTTGTACAGCTTCGTAAACAGAGGATACTCCACATCGAGGGCCCCTTGATAATTGCCGCTGTTCTTCAGTCTGTGGATCAGGCGGTCCATGTCCACTTTCGAGATCTCGTTCGCGCGCTCACTCTTCCTCTGATACGTATAATAACCGGATTTTCCGTTCTGCTTGACATAATAGAGCGCCTTTTCTGCCCTCTTCTGGACGCTGCTGAAGGTATCCTGTTTTCTGCAGGAGCAGATTCCCACGGACAAAGATACCTCCTGCAGCAGTTCGTCGTCTCTCTTCTTTTTCTCAAAGCTCTCCAGCAGCTCGTTCACGATCTCTTCTGCCTGCGTCTTGTCCGCACCCAAAATGAACATCTGGAACTCATCCCCGCCGGACCTGCACAAAATGCTACTCTCCTCATATTGCTTCAGAAGGTCTCCGATCTCCTTGAGCACATGATCCCCTGCCAGATAGCCATTCCTGTCGTTCAGTTTTTTGAGGTCGTCGACGTCGATCACGCAAAGACAACCGATCATATCCTGCATTGCGTCGTCGATCGCTTTCTCGCCCTCATAGCGGAGCATCAGACCTGTCAGCGTGTCGCGCTCCCTCACCTTCTCTTCCTTCACGCTCTTCATGATCTCACGCAGGACGTTCTGCGCTTCCTCTGCGTCGATCCGCTCGATCGCGCTGTCCTCCTCCTGAAGTTTCCCCTCGTCAAACAGACGCAGGAATACCTCCGTAAAATCCGGGTCAAACTGCGTGCCTTTTCCCTTCACCAGCTCCTCGCGGATCTTCTCCGATGAAAGGCTGTTGCGGTATACTCTCCTCGAGCTCATTGCGTCGTAGGCGTCGGCGATGCACACGATACGCGCGATCTCCGGAATCTCCTCGCCCTTCAGTCCTTCCGGATATCCCTTGCCGTCGTAGCGTTCATGGTGATAACGCGCCGCCTCCTTCAGTCCCGGAAGCACGGAGATGTTGCTCAGGATATCTCCGCCCACCGCGGCGTGCGACTTGATTACCTCGTACTCGATGTCCGTGAGCTTATCCGGCTTGTTCAGCACGGAATCCGGAACGCTGACTTTCCCGATATCGTGCAGCAGCGCGACGTTGCGCAGATTGCTCAGCTCCTCCTCGGAATAGCCCAGCTCCTTCGCAAGACGCACCGCGTAACGGGCCACGCGCGTGGAATGTCCCTTCGTATACTTATCCTTCGCGTCGATCGTATCCGCCAACGCGCGCACGACCTGAATCGACATCTGCTCCATCTTTCTGCCGCGCTCTTCCAGCTTGCTCGTCTGGATCGCCACCTCATGCTCGAGATGCTCCTCGTAGTGATAGCTGTCCGTTACGTCTTTGAACAGGCACAGGTAGATCTTCCTGCCCTTCTTCGGCTGCATTTCCTGCCGCTCCGGCTTATATACCTTGTCTTCCTTGAACAGATATTCCTGCCCGAACACCTCTTTGGACATCTCGGGGACAAGCTCCGTCCCCAGCTTGTTCCGATACAATACCTGATATTCCTCGTCCAGAATGATCAGGCCGTCGCTGAGCTGATTCATGGAATATTCCTTCGCCTCGACGACCATGTCCAGAAAATCATAGCGCGTCATTCCCCAGAGCAACAGCAGGGAAGCAACCGCATAGGCAACCGCCGTCGTGTCATAGCCTCCCGTGATGCCTGCCAACACAAACCCGAGACCCGCCGCGGCGATCAGAAGCGTCACAAACATCCCCAAGATCTGATGTTTCCTGTGCATACTGCGCTCACTGCGATACTTCCGGATGAGGCACACGCCTGCAACGCAAAAATACACGACCCCGGCGCCAATGAACACATAATACGCCGGCCCGTGTGCTATCACGAGATGCGGAAAGATTCCCTCATCCGTAAAACCGATATCTGTATAAAACAATTTGTGATGTTCGCAGGACAGGACAAGTCCCCAGATTGCGAAATGGAAAAACGCAAGAGCGGAATAGATCGCACTTGAATAACGAACGCCGCAGTAATTCACGGCAAACATCAGAATCAAAAGCGGCATAAAGGATTTGCCGAGATAGCAGATCTTCGTCCCGATCAGGGCCGCTTCTTTTGTGGTAGATACAATTTCGACAAAATAACCGGCGTTGTTGACCCATGCCGCAAGCGTCAGCAGCATGAGAATCGTCCGATGTCGTGAATATGCATGATGAAAAATATATAGGAATTCGACGAAAACAACAAGAGTCGTCAATCCCTGCAGTCCGAGAAGAAAGTAATACATACGCGTTTGCCCCCCCCCGATAGTTTTTTCTCCGGTTTTCTCCTTTTCAATGATTTTTTAACACAAAACAGACGGCTCAGCGCCATCTGTCCGAAACTCTTTATTCGATCCCTTTATCTCTCCGGCGTCCTGATGTATTTGTCCTTAGTTTGCTGTATCCCTGCCGCCCTCTCTTACATTGCGAAATTTACGGAGCTCATGTTGCTGCCTTCTTCGGTCTGAGCCGTTACGTTGTTCACACCCGTCTCGTCGATGCTCAGGATCTCCTGCGTCTCTACCGCGCTGTCGATCTGAACCGTCTTGAACTCTACCTGTACGTATACGCTGCCGTCTGCAAGCTCTACTTCGTTTCCGTCTACCGTGAAGGTCACATCGTAGAAGCTGTACTGTGCATCCTCGCCCGCCTCGGTGTTCGCTGCCGCCGCTGCCTTCGCTGCCTCGTACTCTGCGCTTCCTTCCTCGAGCTTTCTTACCTGCATCTCGATGTTCTCCGGAAGCTCCGCTGCTGCCTGTGCGTTGATGATCACTTCGTCATTCTCGAAGCTGAAGCTCTGTGCCTCGGTGTTCTCCTCGGTCTGTGCTACTGCGTTTGCCTCGGTCTCGGCTGCCTCTGCTGTCTGCGCTGCCTCTTCCGGAACCTCTGCCGTCGCAACCGTCTCAAGTCCAAGAACCTCGATCTCGATTGCCGGTGCTTCCATCTCGACTGCCGTCTCTTCTGCTGCTTCGAAGGACTCCTCGATGATGACGTCCGCTTCTTCTGCCATTGCCGGTGCGTATACCATGAATGCTGCCATTGCTGCGGTAAGGATCATCTTCTTTACGTTTGCTTTCATCATCGCTTTGTCCTCCTTCTATGTTATTTCGAAATCGTTTTCGTTTTGTTGAGTTAAGTATAGCATGCAAACTCTTTCGCAAATTATTTCGTCTGAAACTTTTTTTGCTCTTTTTCCATAAAAATGAAATAATTTTTTGAATTAAAAATGCGGCGCATAAGCGCCGCACTATAAAAAATCTCTGCCTTTTCTCTTTTAGAAAAACTCCTCCGGAGGCTTAACGTCATAAAATTGCTTGCCTACGTGATGAAGCGTGCCTGCAGCAACTCCTCCCAAATCATCATTGGAGAGCTCGCCCGCAGCGCCGTCCGGTCGCTTCTGCGGCTCCTCCGCCTGCGCCAGCGCCTGTTCCAGATCGGCGATGATATCCTTCACGTTCTCGATACCGACCGAAAGCCGGATGAGCCCCGGCGAGATCCCGGCCTCGGCGAGCTGCTGATCCGTCATTTGGCGATGCGTATGGCTCGCCGGATGCAGGACGCAGGTCTTCGCGTCCGCGACGTGCGTCACGATCGACGCAAGCTTCAGGGAATCCATGAAACGCACCGCCGATTCCCTGCCGCCCTTGAGCTCAAACGAGATGACGCCGCAGGTGCCCTTCGGCATATATTTCTGCGCGAGTGCATGGTACTTGTCCCCCGGAAGTCCGGCAAAATTCACCTTTGCCACCTTCTCGTGCGCATCCAAATATTCCGCGACCTTCTGCGCATTGTAGCAATGGCGCTCCACGCGCAGCGGCAGCGTCTCAAGCCCGGCGTTCAGCAGGAAGCAGTTCATCGGAGACGGAATCGCGCCGAGATCTCGCATGAGCTGCGACGTCGCCTTCGTAATGTAAGCAGCCTTGCCGAACTTTTTCGTATAAATAATTCCATGGTAAGACTCGTCCGGCGTCGTGAGCCCCGGATACTTGTCCGCGTGCGCATCCCAGTCGAAATTACCGCTGTCCACGATCGCCCCGCCGACCTGCAGCGCGTGACCGTCCATGTATTTTGTCGTCGAATGGGTCACGATGTCCGCGCCCCACTCGAACGGACGACAGTTCACCGGGGTTGCAAACGTATTGTCCACGATCAGCGGAACGCCGTGCGCGTGCGCCAGACGCGCCATCTTTTCAATATCCAAGACAACGAGCGCCGGATTTGAAATGCTCTCTGCGAACACCGCCTTCGTGTTCGACCGGAACGCCTTTTCAAGCGTCTCCTCATCCGCGTCCACATCGACAAAGGTACACTCGATACCGAGCTTCTTCAGCGTAACGCCCAGAAGATTGAAGGTCCCGCCGTAAATCGCGGAGCCGCAGATCACATGGTCTCCCGCCTCGCAGATATTGAACACCGCGTAGAAGGTGGCCGCCTGCCCGGACGCCGTGAGCATTGCCGCGACGCCGCCCTCCAAGTCCGCGATCTTCGCCGCAACCGCATCGTTCGTCGGGTTCTGCAGTCTCGTGTAGAAATAGCCGTCGTCCTCCAGATCGAACAACCTGCCCATCTGGTCGGTCGTGTCATACTTGAACGTCGTGCTCTGATAGATCGGAAGCTGCCTCGGCTCTCCTGTCTTCGGCTGCCAGCCCGACTGAATACACTTCGTCTCAATCTCGTAATTGCTCATCGTAGAATCCTCCCTCTGTCTTCTTATTCACTAACTTCGTGTTCAGCAGCACAGCACCGGCCGGCCGCAGCAGCATCCGCAAAACGCGTTCAGCATACACAGCCGCATGCACCAGTCGCCCTGTCCGGCCATCGGGCTACCATATGTCTCGCCCATCGCGCGGTACCACTGTCCGCCATTCTCAAGCTGCGAAAGGAACTGCTGATACAGCGCGTTGTCCGGCTCCATCGACACGGCCCGCTGCGCGTGCTCCTTCGCGAGCACATTGTTGCCCTGTCCGGCGTTCGCCATCGCGCTTAAATAAAACCAGCGCGCGTTATGCAGGTCGATCTCCGAGAGCACATGCAACGCCTCCGCGAAATGGCGGCTCCGGATATAATTCTCTGCCGCCTGCATACGGACGTCCTCCTCGGACCAGTTTGCGTCCTGTCTGGCGTTCCCGCCGAAGCCTCCAAAACCGCCAAAGCCTCCGAATCCTCCGAAATCCCCGGCGCCGCCGTAGCCGCCGTAGCCTCTCGAGCTGCCCGGCCCGTAACCGCCGTAGCTGCCGCCCTCACGCTCCTGCATGATCTGCTGGTACGCCTGCTGGATCTCCTTGAACTTCTCCTCGGCCTGCGCCTTGTTTGGATTGTTGATGTTTGCGTCCGGGTGATATTTTCTGCTGAGCGCGCGGTAGGCTTTCTTGATCTCCTCCTCCGACGCGCTCTCCGGCACACCCAGTACCGTATATGGATTTTTCATAATATTTTGTCTTCCTCTGCCGCCCTGTCACTTCCGGCGGGTTTTCCCATCCTTTTCTTTTCCTGTCCGCGTCCGGGTCTTTCCCCGGCCTTTCCCGAGCGGACATTCTGCCCCGTCCGCCGGCTTCCCTGTCTGCTTCGAACCCTGTCCGTCTCATTTTTCCGCTCTGCCTGCACCCGCAGCGCCGCATACTTGCACCAGACTCCGGAATACAGGATATTACGGATGATCTCCGCGTGCTCGATTACCGGCAGCCGCTCGAACGCGCGCGCCGCGCCCGCCATCATATCGATCAGAATCGCCTCGGTCTCTTTTTCCCGGGCAGTGCCCCAGACAGGCCCGGCCTGTGAGAACAGATTGTAGTTCCCGTGTTTCGCGTCCTTCTCCTGATCCTCAAGCGCATCCATCAGATAGATGAATTTCCCGATGTAAAAGCCCATCGTCCGAAGGTCTTCCGCCCAGACATCCTCTTTCCATACAAAGATCTCTGCGAGGAACTGACCGGTCAATCCGGCTACCGCGTCGATGTCGTACAGACCGTTTTGCTCCGCCTCATGAAGCGCCCGGATGTTCTCCTCAAGCGCTTTTGCCTGCCGCGGATAAGTCTCCGCCAGACGCCGGTATGCCGGATGCAGCCGCGCCGCCGCTGCACGCCGGACTGGCCTGCGCTCATCCTCCCAGTCGTCCTGCAGCTTCTGCCACGAGAGCAGGACGCACATATCCGCCGCATAATCGACCGCGGCGTTCGACGACATCTGATGTCTGTGCGCCGGGTGCGGCACGCAGCGGTGCATCTCGTGCTCTGTCTGCGGCTCATAAAGCCCCGTCAATAGCAGCGCAAGAAATGTCAGGTCATAGTTTAACATCATCTGGGCGGTCCGTCCATACCTCAAATGCAAATTACGGCATAATCCGCAGTAAAAGCTGCGGTATGCCGTATATTCCCTTAATTTGAGCTCCTGCTCGTTCACGTAAATATATCCAAACATTTTCCCGGCTCTTCTTCCCGAATCTGCGTCCGCATCCAAAACCCGAAATATCCTGCGCTTCGGATCCACAGCATTCAGCTCTTCTTCTCAAACTCGTTCCGGCACTTCGGGCAGGTGATGCGGATCTTGCCCTTGCCGCGCGGAATGCGGATCTTCTGTCCGCAGGACGGACATTTATAAATATGGAAGTCCTTGCTCTGCTCGATGCGGTATTTCCTCTTCGCGAACCAGTCGCGCGCCCCCTGTGTCGCTTCCAGATAGCGCCGGTTTTCCTCGCTGCGCTTCGCATAATTCCTCGAAAACATGCGAAAATAGCAGACGCCGAGGATCACTAAAGACAGCAGGTACAAAAGCTGCCACCGCGTAAAGATGTTCAGGACCAGACAAACAATCACGACGATCAGCATAAATTTTGAAAGCTGATCCGCGCCGTACCTCCCGGCCATAAACTCCATAAAACGTCTTTTCATAAAGAATCGCCTCGCCGATCATACAGATTTCTCAATGCTACGATGGTTCAAATTTACTGCGAACCGCTCCAAATGTCAATGTTCTCAACCTTAAATTAAGAGAAATTTTAGATAAGCGGGAACCGGATCGTCACACGGAACAGATCGTAATCCGCCGTGATTTCAAACGTCCCGCCGTGCAGCTCGACCAGACTCTGCGCAATCGAAAGTCCCAGTCCGCTGCCCTCCGTGCTCCTGCTCTTGTCGCCGCGCACAAAACGTCCGGCAAGCTCCTGCGCGTCCATGGTCAGCTTCTCGCGCGAGGTGTTCTGCAGCGAGAGGACCGCTTCTTTGTCCTCCGTATACAGATCGATATAAATGCGGGTTCCCTCCGCCGCGTACTTGTAGATGTTTCCGAAAAGATTCTCCAGAATCCTCCATAACTGTCTGCCGTCCGCCATGATACAGACTGGCTCCTTCGGAAGCTCCCACAGCGGGGTCAGGCCACGCTCCTCGAAACGGTCCTGAAACTCCCCGTACGCCTGTTGCAACATACTCTGCAACTGCATCCGAACCATCTGAAGCTCAATGTTCCCGGAGCTGATCTTGCTCGCCTCCACCAGATCTTCGGTCAACTGACGAAGCCTCTGGGACTTTTGATCCAGCACCTCAATGTAGCGCTGCACGCGCTCTCCCGGAAGATTCTCCCGCTTGAGCAGATCGACGTAGTTCACGATCGACGTGAGCGGCGTCTTGATATCGTGGGACACGTTCGTGATCAGCTCTGCCTTCAGACGCTCGTTGCGCACGATCGCATCAACCGCCTTCTGCAGCCCATCGCCCATCTCGTTGACCGCCTTCGCCATCTCGTAGGTCTCGCCCTGCAGCGCGGCCGTGTCGATCTTGTAGGTGAGATCCCCTTTGGAAATCTGGTGGATCCCGTCGTAGACGCTCTGCTTGCCCGCCATATCGCGCAGCAGATAGAGAAGCACCGCCATATCAAGCACAAATACCATGAAGATGCCGACCTTCCCGAACAGGAGGAACGTAAAATTCAGAATAAAAAAGATCACGTAGAAAAACAGCAGTTGGCCGGAAGCCGCGCGAGCCGCCGTGACCTTCTTCCACGTACGCACAAGAAGAAATACGACACTGTTCTTCCAGATGGTCCGGGTCTTGATCCGCCGCGCAAAGCTGAGCGCGCCGGCGAGAATCGTCAGATATCCTGTCATCGCTACCAGAGAGGCCGGCAACATGCCCCTTTCGTCCAACTCGTCCTGCCGCGCGGTGATCCGGAAAAACAGGAAAACGAACAGCACCAGCAGCAATACAAGCACACCAAGCGCCAGCTCGACCGGTATCCCGTCCGCCTTCGTCATCCGGACATTTTCCGACTCCCTGCTCCTCCCCGCGCCGTACACGGACAGGACAAATCCGACCGCCAGAAGCAGCGTGCTCAGGATTACCCCCGTGAGAGAAAGCACTATGATGTTTTCCCTGTGCGCAAAAATGTCGGCATACGTCCGCAGCTCGTCCTGTACCGGATACGCTGTATTTACCGCGAAAAAGATCTTCTCATTCGAACCGACGAAGCGCTCCGCCATAAACCAGTCCGACGCTTCCTCATTCAGCAGGTTCTCGGGATTGGTCGTCATGATATTGAAACTCCGCTCTCCCTCGTACAGACTGACAAAATCCGTGTCCCTGCGCACTTTTTCCAGCGCAGCTTCATAGCTGTCCGCCCCAATATTCGTATACAGATCGCCGGTCGCCGTATTCTCCACGCAGTAACGCAGGTTGCTCGGGGCCGCCTGCGACCAGTCCTCCTTCTGCACGGTCGTATACTCCACATACCGCGCGTACAGTTCCTCGCAGACCTCGTCCAGCCGGATATACATATTCAGCACGAAATTCGCAGAATCCGAGTACCATCGGGAGCACTCGGACAAAGAGATACCCGTGACCGGCAGGATCGTCTCCAGCTCCGCCGACTGCTCGTCAAGCCGCTCCCCGGCGTCCCGCCCGTTTTCGCCCTGATGCTCTACCGCGTCCTCGATCGCCTTGTGCAGCCGCTCGCGTCCCCCGCTCTCCGCAAAGTCCAGCAGATCCTTCATGCGATAGGTCGTGTTCATATCCTGCACGGAGCTCGTGTCCACGCCGTAAGATTGAATATCGATCCCCTTTTCCGGATCAACTGCGCCGTCCTGTTCAAACAGCTCATTGTTCTGCTGACCGCGGATCTTGTTCGTAATGATCTGATCCACCTGCCGGAAAAACAGATCCGTCTCCTCATAGCTCTTCGACATCTCGCGCAGGCTGTAATTACCCTCCGTCCAGAAGCCGATGTTCAGCAGGCTGTATGCCAGAACGCCGGCAAGGATCACCTGAAGAACGATCAGGATGAGCTTTATTCTCTTGTTATATATGAGGTTTCTCATGTTTTCTCTTATCTGCATATGATTTCATCCGGTATGCGCTTAAAGATTTTCCACCTTATATCCGATCCCCCAGATTACCTTCAGATACCGCGGGTTCTTCGGATCGATCTCAATCTTCTCACGGATATGACGAATGTGAACCGTCACCGTGTTGTCCGCGCCGTACGCATCCTCCTGCCAGATCTGCTCATAGATCTGATCGATCGAAAATACCTTGCCCTTGTTCTGCACCAGAAACAGCAGGATATTGTATTCGATCCTCGTCAGCTTCACGCGCTCGCCGTCCACCGTAACTTCCTTGCGATCGTCGTTGATCACCAGTCCGCCCGTGCTGTAAATTCTCTCGGACTGCGGCGCTTCAGACGCCGAACCGAAGCTCGTGTAACGGCGGATCTGCGACTTCACACGCGCGATCAGCTCAAGCGGGTTGAACGGCTTCGCGACATAATCATCCGCTCCGAGATTCAATCCGAGAATCTTGTCCGTGTCCTGTGTCTTTGCCGAAAGCACGATGATCGGAATACTGCTGTCCTCACGGATCTTCATGATCGCATGGATCCCGTCCAGCTTCGGCATCATGATATCAAGAATCAGCAGGTGTACCTTCTCATTTTTCAGGATCTCCAGCGCCTGCTCCCCGTCGTACGCCTTGAGCACCTCGAAGCCCTCCTGCGCCAGATAGATCTCAATTGCGTCTACGATCTCCTTCTCATCGTCACAAACCAGAATTCTGTACATATCCGTTCTCCCTCCAATCATTCTATAGGCGGCGTTTCCCTCGTCTGCATCCGACACTGCAGACCCGCGCTCTTCGCAGTCTCAGGCGAAACCTCCGCTGCCGCAAAAACAGCTTCTGTACTGACCGCATGTCTGATCTCCCGTTCAGTATAACAGAAGCTGTTTAAATTCCTGCCAAGATATTATTAAAACTTTCTTATTTTGCCTGGATCACATGCATCATATTCGTCATCGCGCCCTTGCCCTTGACAATATTCGTGGCCGGATCGCCCGCCGTGAAGACGACGAGATCCCCGCTCTCCACATAACCTTCCCTGCGCACCACGTACATCGCATGGGAGATGATGTGCTCCGTCGTGTCCTCTGTGTAACCCTTGAGCGGAACGACGCCCCAGTAGATCTGCATCTTGCGCTGCGCCCAGTCGTTCGGCGTCACGGCATAGACCGGGATCTTCGGGCGGAAATTCGACATCAGGCGCGCCGTCTGTCCGGACATTGTCGGGGTGACGATGCACTTCGCCTGCACGTTCGTCGCCGTTCGCGTTCGGCCCCATCGTACAGATAATCTTTGTCTTTTTCATGGTTTCCCTCCGAGTTCTTTTTCTGTATCCGGTCTCCCGCAGTCTCACGGCAAATATCCGTCTTTGCCGAAGTCTACTTATTTTCCCCTTCCAGCTCGATCTGATCCCCGGACATCCGCAGAATATCGCGGATCTCCTGCAGCGGCATTTCCAGATATGCGGACAGCTCCTCCGCGGACACCTTGTGCTCCAAGTCGCGTTCCAGATTCTTTACCGCCTCGTTCAGATGGTTGACCCGACTGACGATGTGTCCGTCCGCTTCCCGCTTCTCGCGGCTGCTCGTGATCGTCCGCGCCATCGCCTCGTTGATCGTGTTGAGGATGTGCGCGCTGCACGCCGCCGGGCTGTCAAACTGCTCCAGAGAGCCGAGCGCCTCCAGAAGTCCGAGATTTCCCTCTTGGATCAGATCCTCCAGCAAAACCTCCTCGCTTTTGAAATTTCCGGCCGCTTCGCAGATCAACGGCAGGTAGCTCTCGATCAGCCGCGCCTTCGCCGCCTCATCCCCATTCATCACGCGACCGAGCAGCGCATGCTCATCCTCAAACGATTCCTCCGCCAGCTCAAGCAGCCGCTGCAGATAACCCTCCAGACCGCCGCTTCCGCCTTCTGCGGCCTCTTCCTGTGCGGCGCTGTCCGCCCCGGTTTTTTCTGCGCTCTGCTTTTCCTGCGCAGCGCCCGATCCGGCCTTGTCTACGCTCTGCTTTTCCTGAGTGCCGTCCGGTCTGATCTTGTCTGCGCTCTGCGTTGCCTGCGCGCCGCCTGATTCCTGCGTCGTCCTCGCGCCGCCGCTTTCACCGCCGGATTCCCGGTCTTCCGTCACGCGGATATTCTGTCCCTCCAGATATTCGTAGATCAATCCGAAGTGCTCCTCGGTGAGCGGCATTCCCGAAAGAATCTCCCTGATCTCACTTTTCGAAATCCGGCCGTCGTATACATCGGCGGCCGTCTTGATCTCACTTAACATTTCACGGAATATAATCTTATTTTCCATATATACTCCTGTCCGTTGCTCTCCCGCACCGTTACTCTCTCGCACTGTCACTCGCCGGGCGAACGATGCGTTTATGATGTCAGCGCCTCAAGCGCCTTCGCCAGAAACTCGTCCTCCGATCTCGTCAAAGCGCCTTCCGTGTCCGAACCCGCGCTTCCGCTCTCGGAATCTTCCTCGATCACAATATCCGGCGTGATCCCGTTTCCGTCGATGTCCTGTCCCTTCGGCGTGAAATATTTCCTTGTCGTAAACTTGATCGCGGAACCGTCCGACAACGTATACGTGTCCTGCACAACGCCCTTGCCGTAAGTTTGTGTCCCGATGATCGGGCCGAGCCCGTAATCCTGCACCGCACCGGCAAAGATCTCTGAGGCGCTTGCCGTCTCGCCGTCCACAAGCACCGCGATCTCACAGGTCACGAGCTGCTTTTCGTCCGATAAGAATTCCTCGCGCTCCTTGTCCTTGGTCTCCGTGTACACGATCAGTCCTTCCGGAAGAATATCGTCCAAAATCGCCTTTACCGAATCGAAAAGTCCGCCGAGATTTCCCCGCAGGTCAACGATCATCTTTTCCATTCCCTCTTCGTCCAGCGTCTCGACCGCCTCCCGGAACTGCTTGACCGCGCTGCCTGTGAAATCCGTGATCCGGACGTAGCCGATCTTCCCGTCCAGCATTTCGGACTCGACATAAGAACGCTCCACCGTGTCGCACTTTAGTTCGACTTCCAGCTCTCCGGTCCCCTCGCGCGATACCTTCATCGAGAAAGAGTCCTCCTGCGATCGGATCAAATCCGTCACTTCGTTGAGATCCATTCCGTCCGTCGAAGTCCCGTCCACATCAACGATAATGTCCTCCACCGCAAGTCCGGCTTCTGCGGCCGGGCTCCCGTCGTACACTTCCAAGATCCTGATCTTCTGCGTCTGCGCATCCTCCTCGATCGAGATCCCGATCCCAAAGTATACGCCCCGCGTATTCTCTATGACTGTCTCCAGCTCCGGCGGCGAATAATAGTTCGCATACTCGTCTTCCAGTCCATAGGCAATTCCTAAGAAAAGATATTCCGACAATGTATCGCTATCCACATCGCCCAAATAATTCTGCTCGACCAGATTTCGGATCTCTTCCATCTTGGACAACGTGTGATAATCCGTCAACACCTCTGCGCCGATGTTTTCCGTCTCCTCGCTCTGGCTCTCGTTCTCGCGCTCCCTCTGCAGCCGAACGCGCCGCGCTGTGCTCCAGCCCAGCAGAAAAACGCAGACGCAAATCAGAGCTGCAAGAAGACCCGCAAGGAATCCCATTCCGAATCCCCTGCCGACATATCCTTCCTCCGCCTCGGACTCCTCCGAGCCGATCATCTCCTGCAACTCTGATTTTTCTTCCGTCCCGGATTTCTCCGATCCGGCCGTCTCCTGCAACTCTATGCTTTCCTCTGTCCCGGATTTCTCCGATCCGGCCGTCTCCTGCAACTCTGTTCTTTCCTCTGTCTCTGCGATCGTCTTCTCCGGTGTTTTTTCTTCTCCGCCGTCCGCAGGCAAATTCCCCATCCAAATGCCTCCCTAGTACTCCGTATTCTCCATGTACTTCATATATTTTACGACCATCAGCGAAATTTTAAACGTGATCGCATCCTCAAACACACGGAGATCGAGTCCCGTAGATTTCTGAAGCTTATCCAGACGGTATACCAGCGTATTTCTGTGAATATAAAGCTGTCGCGACGTCTCGGACACATTCAGGCTGTTCTCGAAGAATTTGTTGATCGTAGTCAACGTCTCCTCGTCGAAATCATCCGGCGATTTTCCCTCAAACACCTCGCGGATAAACATCTTGCACAGCGGGATCGGAAGCTGATAGATCAGACGGCCGATGCCGAGCGAGCTGTAGGCGATCACGGAACGATCCGCAAAGAAGATCTTTCCGACGTTGAGCGCCATGCGCGCCTCCTTATATGAGCGCGATACTTCCTTGATCTCACCGACGATCGTGCCGTAGGCGATCAGCGCCTCCCTCTTCTTCTCCTCGCCGAGCGAATCCAGAATCATCTCGGCCGTCTTTTCCATCTCGGCATAGCCCTCCTGCGGGGCAAGCTCCTTCACCACGATAATGCTCTTTTCATCGACCGCCGTGATAAAATCTCCCGAACGCGAGCCGAACAGCGAGCGCACATTCTCAAGCGAATTGCTCTCCTTCTCGTTGTTTACCTCCAAGATAAATACGACGCGGCGCGCCTCCGCATCAATATGAAGCTTCTTCGCGCGATTGTAAATGTCCACCAGAAGCAGATTGTCCAGAAGCAGATTCTTGATGAAATTATCCTTGTCAAACCGTTCCTTGTACGCCACAAGAAGATTCTGAATCTGGAAAGCAGCCATGCGCCCTACCATGTGGACGTCGTCGCTGTTGCCGTTCGCAAGCAGGACATATTCGAGCTGGTGGTCGTCGAACACCTTGAAAAACTGGCAGCCGGACACTACCTGACTGTCTGCGGGCGAATCAGCAAAGCTCAAAACCGAACTGCGGAAGCCCTCCGCTTCCGGAAACGTCGTCGCCAGTATGATTCCCTCCGTATCAAGCACGCATAAATCGACTCTGCTGATTGTCTTCAACCCGTCCAATGTCGCCTGTAAAACCTGATTCGATATCACTTGTGCATCCTCCTTTTACCTTCTCGGTCTGCTTTTTGCGACTTGTGTCTATTTTAATATATTTACAAGAGAAAATCAATCGTTTTTGTGAAAAATGCACTATACACGAAAACAGGGGACGAATCCCGTCCCCTGCTATCATTTCTTTATCAGATTGTACTTAGACAATGCCCGAACCTTACACCTCAAAGAGCAGGTCGCCGTAAGACGGCATCGGCCACATATCCTTGTCGACGATCATCTCAAGCTTGTCGACCGGAGCGCGCAGCTCGGCCATCGCCGCCATGACGACGTCGTGGAAGAATACCGCGCGGTCGCGCCCTTCCTCCATCTCGGCAGCCTGTGCCACCACGTCGGTCAGCTTCGCAAGCGCCACCTTTGTATCGGAGAGCAGAGCGCTCGTCTCGTTCAGCAGCTCTACCTGCACGGAAGCCTCAGCGCCCGCCGCAGTCACGGCGTTCACGGTATCCGCAAGGCTCTTCGTGTACTTGATGACCGCCGGGATGATCTGCTTGCTCGCAATGTCGATCATCGAGCGCGCCTCGATGTTGATGATCTTCGCGTAATTCTCATATTTGATCTCCACACGGGACTCCAGCTCGGCCTTCGTGAACACGCCAAACTTCTCGAACAGCGCGATCGCCTTGTCGGTCACAAGCGTCGGGATCGCATCAACCATTGATTTGATGTTCGGAAGTCCTCTTCTCTCGGCCTCCTTGACCCACTCGTCAGAATAGCCGTTGCCGTTGAAGACGATTCTCTGGTGCTCGCGCGCGTAGCTCTTGATCAGGTCATGAAGCGCTCCCTCAAAATTATCTGCCTTCTCAAGCACGTCGCACGCCTCGCAGAATGCCTCCGCAACGATCGTGTTCAGCACGATGTTTGGGGAAGCGATCGAGTCACGGGAGCCGACCATACGGAACTCAAACTTGTTTCCGGTAAACGCGAACGGCGACGTTCTGTTGCGGTCGGTCGCGTCCTTCGCAAGACTCGGCAGCGTCTTTACGCCGGTCTCGAGCGTGCCGCCCTTGATCGAATACGTAGCGATACCGGTATTGATGAGCTGCGAAAGCACATCTTCAAGCTGCTCGCCGAGGAAGATCGAGACGATTGCCGGCGGCGCCTCGTTCGCGCCAAGTCTGTGATCGTTGCCCGGATCTGCCGCGGACTCGCGAAGCAGGTCTGCATGTGTGTCGACAGCCTTCAGGATACACACGAGCACCAGAAGGAACTGCATATTCTCGTGCGGCGTCTTGCCCGGATCCAGAAGATTGATCCCGTCGTCGGTCGTGATCGACCAGTTGTTGTGCTTACCAGAACCGTTGACGCCCGCGAACGGCTTCTCATGAAGCAGGCACTTCATGCCGTGCTGGCATGCCACACGCTTGAGCGTCTGCATCACGATCTGGTTGTGATCGACGGCGACGTTCGCCTCCGCGTAGATCGGAGCCAGCTCGTGCTGCGCCGGAGCCACCTCGTTGTGCTGCGTCTTGGCGGTAACGCCGAGCTTCCACAGCTCAAGGTTGACGTCCTTCATAAAGCCCGCAATCCTCTGCCGGATCGTGCCGAAATAGTGATCGTCCAGCTCCTGCCCCTTCGGCGGCATCGCGCCGAACAGCGTGCGACCCGTAAAGATCAGATCCTTTCTCTGAAGGAACTTCTTCTCATCCACCAAGAAATATTCCTGCTCCGGCCCCACGGACGGAGTCACCCGCTTCGAGGTCGTATTTCCGAACAGTCTTAAAAGTCTGAGCGCCTGCGTATTGATCGCTTCCATCGAGCGCAGCAGCGGGGTCTTCTGATCCAGCGCCTCGCCGGTATAGGAGCAAAATGCGGTCGGGATACACAAGATCGCGCCCGCGGCGTCATGCCGCACAAATGCCGGAGACGTGCAGTCCCATGCCGTGTAGCCTCTCGCCTCAAACGTCGCCCTCAGTCCGCCCGACGGGAACGAAGACGCATCCGGCTCGCCCTTGATGAGCTCTTTCCCGGAAAACTCCATCAGCACCGTCCCGTCCGGGTTCGGCGCCGTGATAAACGAATCGTGCTTCTCGGCCGTCACGCCGGTCAGCGGCTGGAACCAGTGCGTATAATGTGTCGCGCCCTTCTCGATCGCCCAATCCTTCATCGCCGCGGCAATCACGTCAGCCGTCGCCAGATCCAGCTCCGTGCCGTCCTCGATCGTCTTTCTCAGAGCCTTGTAAGCCTTCTTCGGAAGACGCTCCTGCATCACCTTGTCGCTGAATACGTCTTCACCGAAGACATGCGCTACGTTGAAATACTCACTCATACCTATCTCCTCTTTTCCTTAAAAATACTCGTATAAAAGCCTACGGATTATCCTTACGGTTTAGCGTCTCTCATACATGATCAGCCTGACAAGTGAACTTGCCGTCTGCTCCTGTATGGAGACAGGCTTTTATACGGTAAAAAGGGCATTCCAACACAACTCTATGTGGAACGCCCTCGTCACCTGTTATTAAAATACTCCATCCACCCGCAAAAATCAAGCAGATTTTGCCCGATCAAAACCGTTTTCCATATTTTTTACAAAATAATCTTCAAAAACGCACGTCTGTTATTCATTCTGCATATGGATCGTCAAAAAGGGCTCCCGTCTCCGGAAGCCCTTCATACGCCTGTATCGGCAATTCCTTTTTAATTTGATTTCTTCTTGCTTACCACGTCGAAGATGACGGCCGCCAGAAGCACAAGACCCTTAACCACCTTCTGCATGTTCTGGTCCGTGCCCATGATGGACATGCCTTGGTTGATGATACCCATCAGCAGAGCACCGATGATAACGCCCGGCACCGTACCGATTCCGCCGTAAGCAGAAGCGCCGCCGATGAAGCAGGAACCGATCGCGTCCATCTCATAGTTCTGGCCGTAAGTCGGCTGCGCGCTCGTCATACGGGCGATCGTCAGCATACCGGCAAGAGCAGCCAAAAAGCCCATGTTCGTGTAGGCGATAAAGTAAACCATATCCGTGTTGATACCGGAGAGTTTGGTCGCCTTTTCGTTGCCGCCCACCGCGTAGAAGTAACGGCCGACGGTTGTCTTGCTCGTGATATAGCCGTAGACCAGCACGACGATCATAACCCATACCAGAGCGGTCGGGATGCCCTTGTACTGCGCAAGCTTTACGGAAACAAACATGATCGCCGCGCAGATAATGATCATTTTGATATACATCGCAGCGACATTGCCGACCTCGTAGCCCTTCTTCCTGCGGTTCAGATGGCCGCGAATCGTCACCAGAATGTAGATCACACAGGCGATCGCGCCGACTGCCACCGCCACGCGGTTCAATCCCTCGCCGCCGCCCAGAAAATCCGGAACGTAGCAGTTCGCGCCGCCGCCGAAGAGCACCGTGAAGGTCTCAGACTTGATCGGGAGCGTCTGTCCGCCCAACACAATGTTCGACAGACCGCGGAACACCAGCATGCCGGACAGCGTCGTGATAAACGGCGGGATGCGCAGGAACGCAATCCAGAATGCCTGCCATGCGCCGATCACTGCGCCGAGAAGCAACATCAGAATAACTGCCACGCCTACCGGGAGTCCCATTTTCTCCATCAATACACCGCCGACCGCGCCGACAAAGCAGACAACCGAACCGACCGAAAGATCGATGTTACCGCCGGTCAGGATACACAGCAGCATACCGGTCGCCAGAACGAACACGTAGGCGTTCTGTGAGATCAGATTTGTGATGTTCTGCGGGAAGAGGATCTTCCCCTGCGTGCCCCATGTGAAGAACAGCATGACGAGCACCAGAACGAGCACCATCGTATATTTCTGTATAAATGCTTTTACTTTTACGCTATCCATCGCTTACTCTCCTTTACTTGATTTCAGAATGCACGCCATGATCTTCTCCTGCGTAGCTTCTTCCTTCGTCAGCTCTCCGGCAATCTTGCCCTCGTTCATGACATAGATCCTGTCTGACATACCAAGAACCTCCGGCAGCTCCGAAGAGATCATAACGACTGATTTCCCTGCCGCCACGAGATCGTTGATGATGCAGTAGATCTCATACTTTGCGCCGACATCGATACCTCTGGTCGGCTCGTCGAGGATCAGAATATCCGGATCCGCGAACATCCACTTCGCCAGAAGCACCTTCTGCTGGTTGCCGCCGCTTAAGTTGCCGACGTTCTGCTCAACGGTCGGGCATTTCGTCTTGAGCTTTTCCTT
>CANQVH010000012.1 GCA_947627245.1 uncultured Lachnospiraceae bacterium
CTCGTCTCCCGAAGAGAGATTTTCCCACATGCTTTTGGTATCGGTGCGCAGGTCGCGGACAGAATAGAAATTCATAAAATCACCTCCATATAGAGTATACACGATAGAATCCATATAATCAACGTGTTGTATACACGAATTTTCTGGTTTTTTGGAATAACGCATGATTTAAGGCGCAGTGTGGATATGACGAATAATACGGAAAGGATTTTGGGAGCAGGGAAATGGATAGAAATACTGTATTAAAGGATCCCAGGTTTGCGGGAATGGAACCATTTGAGAAGAAAGTGTGGAGGAAGCAGTATAATTGGGACAACCAAGAAAAACCTTGATTTTTCAAGGGTTTTCGAGATGCTAAGCCCTTACCCAAGTTAATGATTTCTCTGAATTGGAGTTGGTTCGAGAAACCCAGAGAGGTTGAGATGGCTTCTTGGGTACTCTTGGATTGACCCACAATACAGAGTAAAAAATCAATAAGGAGGTAAAGGCTTAGCTCACCTGTTCCGCAAGGATACGGTGGGCTATTTGCCGTTAAGTGGGGTAAATACTCAATCTAAATGATAAATAAGAGCATTTATAGTTCTTACAATTAGTACCTGATATATAGAAGAATAGTTAAAAAGGAAACGATAGATCATGGACAAGAACAGAATACTGCAGGACAAGCGATTTGTGGGGATTAAAGCTTTCGAGAAAAAAATTTGGCTTTCATCGCCCTCGATGTACAAGGAAGAAATTTTTTATGTGAAAGAAGCCATTGAAACCAACTGGGTGAGTACGGTTGGAGAGAACATCAATGAGTTGGAAAAGATGGTTGCGGAGTATCTTGGGATGAAGTACTCGGTAGCTTTGTCCTGCGGTACGGCAGCTTTACATATGTGCATGAAGCTTGCAGCGGAGCAGATCAATCCGGGGGCGAAACCGGGGAACAGCCTTGCCGGACAGAAGGTGTTCTGTTCTGATATGACTTTCGATGCTTCGGTGAACCCGGTGGTTTATGAAGGTGGAGAGCCTATCTTTATTGACACGGAAGTGGAGACCTGGAACATGGATCCGGAAGCGCTTGAGAAGGCCTTCGAGATGTACCCGGATGTGAAGCTGGTTGTGCTGGCGCATTTGTACGGAGTCCCGGCAAAGATGGATGAGATTGCTGCCATCTGTAAAAAACATGGCGCTCTGCTTATTGAAGATGCGGCGGAGGCGATGGGAGCCAGGTATGATGGAGCAACCGTATCCGGCATGTGCGGAAGCTTCGGGGATTACTGCGCGGTGAGTTTCAACGGGAACAAGATCGTGACGGGAAGTGCCGGTGGAATGTTTGTTACCAATAATAAGGAGGATGCTGATAAAGTTCGCAAATGGAGTACCCAAAGCCGGGAGGCCGCCCCCTGGTACGAGCATGAAGAGCTTGGTTATAACTATCGCATGAGCAATATCATCGCGGGTATCGCGAGGGGCAATATGCTTCATATAGATGAACACATAAGGCTGAAAAAAGCAATCTATGAGAGGTATAAAGAGGGACTTAAAGATTTGCCCATAACGATGAATCCATTTGAATCGAAGAGCAGCCCCAATTACTGGCTTTCTTGTCTTTTGATAGATGAGGGTGCGATGTGTCAGCAGGTAAGGGGCGAGAAGGATTACTTATATGTAAGTGAACCGGGTAAGAGTTGTCCGATGGAGATATTGGATGCGCTAAGCGCGTTTAATGCGGAGGGAAGGCCGATCTGGAAACCCATGCACCTCCAGCCGATATATCGAATGAATTCCTTTGTCACGGTTGAGGGCAACGGCAGAGGCCGCACAAATGCCTACATAAAAGGTTCTGGAGTGGACGTTGGAGCCGATATTTTCCGGCGCGGGTTGTGCTTGCCGAGTGATAACAAGATGATGCCGGAGCAGCAAGATAGGATTATCGAGATCATTCACGGGTGCTTTCGGTGATGCCTGAGTTGCGTCGGCTGGATGTGATCAAGGTGGGCAGATAGGGAGATAATGTATCGGCTGGACATGCATGAGCACTGTATATCGGCATCTGTTGCATATGCATTAGGGGTCAAATGTGCATCAGCTGAATATGCATGAGGGAATCAGATTGTTATCGATGACATTGGCGCGGGGCGTAAAAGATGACATTTGACGAGTTATGGAAACAGGTGTGTTCGACCTCGGATTTACCGGATGGAGCAAGAGTTTACCTGCCTGCCAGCTTATCAGATAAAACAAAGACGATCATTGTAGAAAAGGAACTGAGTGCCGATGAATTTGCTGGCATTGTTCTCAATACTATCAATCAAATCAACAGCGGCTCGGTTGAGTCAATAGATTATCTCGTGATGAAGAGTTTGGAGAAGCGACTGGTATGAAGCATAAACCTTATGGTCCATATGAAAAGTTTATAAAACGTCCGTTGGATTGTTTCTTAGCAACTTGTGCATTTATTGTTCTTAGCCCAGTACTTCTCTTCACAGCTATCCTTGTGAGAATCAGACTTGGTTCACCTGTTTTATTCACACAGGATCGTCCTGGAAAAGATGAGAAGATTTTTAAGCTTTATAAGTTTCGCTCGATGACAAACCAGAGAGATAAAAATGGTGAACTGTTGCCGGATGATGTGCGAATTACCAAGTTTGGTCGTATTCTTCGATCGACATCACTCGATGAACTTCCTGAACTCTTGAATATTATCAAGGGAGATATGGCGATAATCGGTCCTAGACCGCTGCTGGTTGAATATCTCCCTTATTACACAGAGGAAGAGCATCATCGGCATGATGTGAGACCTGGTCTAACGGGTTGGGCACAGGTAAACGGAAGAAATGCCATACATAGCTGGGAAGAAAGATTTCAGTATGATATTGACTATGTAAATCATGTTTCGTTTGCAGTGGATCTGAAAGTGCTCTTTACAACTGTTGACAAGGTCATTAAGCGTTCCGATATTCAAGTGGGTAGCGAAATCAAGGTTGGTAGATTGGACGTGGCGAGAAGTGAAAATATCCATCAGAAAGTTTGAAAGGGCTGATATTCCAAAGAAAGTTGAATGGATCAACAATCCTGAGAACAATCAGTTCCTCCATTACGATATTCCGATCTGTGTGGAGAAAACAGAGAAGTGGTTTGATAGTCATCAAGGAGAGGATACCAGGTACGATGCTGTGATAGAGGCTGACGGCGTGCCGGTTGGCACAATTGGACTACTCTCTATAGATCAAAGGAATGGAAAAGCTGAATACTACATAGCTATGGGCGAAACAGCCTACAAGGGGAAAGGCATAGCGAAAGAGGCAAGTAGGTTGATTTTGGAGTATGGATTTGAAGTACTTGGCCTAAATCGCATCTACCTCTTTACTGAGGTTGAGAATGCTGCTGCACAAAGATTGTTTGAGCGAGCTGGCTTTGTGAGAGAGGGAATTATTAGGCAGGATATTCTCTCACATGGGAAATATGTGGATCGCATCGCATATGGTTTTCTGAGAGAGGATTGGAATAGATGACGATTGTTCAGTGCTTGGGAGACTATAAAGACAATCATCTGTACATAAAACGCGAAGATTTGATTCCGTTTTCTTTCGGTGGTAATAAAGCTAGAAAGGCACAGCTATTTTTTCGGGAAATTAATAAGGGCGATTATGACTGTGTGGTTACCTATGGATCTGGCAGTTCTAATCATTGCCGAATTATCGCAAATGAATGCTGCAGACGTGGTATGGAGTGCTACATCATATCACCGCTTGAGGCATCAGAGCAAACCTTCAATAGTCAGATGATGGACCTGTTCGGAGCGGAAATAACCACAGTACCGGTCAGAAATGTCCATGATACGATTGAAGGGAAGATGGCAGAGCTTTGGAGAGAAAACAAAAAGCCATATTTCATTGAAGGTGGCGGGCATGGCAATGTCGGCACAGAAGCGTATGTACAGTGTTATGAGGAGATTAAAGAGTACGAGCAGACGGAGAACATCCACTTTAACTATATCTTTTTTGCCTCTGGTACAGGTACTACTCATGCTGGCTTAGTTTGTGGGCAACTGATTAATCAGGATGAACGTAAAATCATTGGTATTAGCATCGCCCGAAAAAATCCAAGAGGGCGAGATGTTGTGATCCAGAGCATCCGTTCTTACCTTGGCGACCGAGTTATAGAAGAACAGATCCAAGAAAAAACAATCTTCATTGATGACTACACGTCAGGCTACGGAAAAGATGACAGAAGGGTTATCGAGACAATAGAAATGGCATTAAAAAAATATGGAATACCCCTTGATACAACCTATACAGGGAAAGCATTCATGGGAATGAGTGAGTACATACAGAAAGAACAGATTAGAGATAAGAACATCATGTTCATCCACACTGGAGGAACGCCATTGTTCTTTGACGCATTGAAGAAAATAGGCGAGGGAAAGTAGAGATATATGAATTTTTTGATTTTATCAGCTGGAACCAGAAATAAGGTTGTCCAGTATTTCAAAAGAACATTTGAGGGCGTGGGTGATGTCATAGCCACAGATGCGAGTACTTTGGGTCCTGCTATCTATGATGCCGACAGATACTATATTGTTCCGGTGATCACGGAACGGGGGTACATTGATATCATCCTTGATATCTGTAAGAAAGAGCAGATCGGCGGGGTGCTCAGCCTTATCGATCCGGAGCTTTCCCTTTTAGCTGCTAATGAGGATAAGTTCAAAACTATAGGAACCACTGTCATCGGTTCGTCTTATGACCTCTGTGAGATGGCTTTGGACAAGATGCAGATGTATGAATGGCTGAAAAGTCATGGATATAACTGTGCCCGTTCCTGGATGGATAAAGAAGAGTTCTACAAGGCAGTAGAGAATGGCGAAGTCAGATATCCTGTCTTTGTAAAGCCATATAGAGGATCGGCGAGTATCAACATCTCAAAGGTCTATGATAAAGAAACAGTTGATCTGCTTTTCGCTCATGAGGATGACTTGATGATTCAGGAATTCCTAAATGGTCAGGAGATCGGTGCTGACGTTTATATTGATCTGATTTCCGGAGAGGCTGTCTCCGTTTTCACTAAGAAGAAGATTAAGATGCGTGCAGGGGAAACGGATAAAGCAGTCAGTTTTAAGGATGAGAAGCTTTTCGAGCTCATCGAAAAATTCGTTATGGAAGCTGGATACCGGGGTCAGATAGATATCGACATCTTTGATGTTGGTGGGGAGTATTACATCAGCGAGGTGAATCCTCGTTTTGGTGGAGGATATCCACATGCTTACGAGTCTGGCTGCGATCATATGAGGCTGATTCTGAACAACTTGAATGGTGTTGTGAATAAGAAAAATATCGGTACCTATGATGAAGGCATCTATATGATGAAGTACAACGAAGTCAAGATAAGAGAGATATAAAGGAGAACCGAGCTATGCGAGGCAACGCACGTAAGACTGTTGATACATTATATCTAAAATCAGAGATGGTGTATCGTGAAATAAAGTCAAGAAAAGATGCAAAAAAATACTTGAAGGAAATGGGCCCCGGCAGTCCGGAACTCCATGAACAGTATATAAAAGAGGTTGTCCCCTACTGGAAGAAATATAACTTAAAACCTGCGGAATATTGGTTTAGATATTTTTCTCAAGATGGGGTTCATACAGATCCACGCTATATTCCAGAAGATATGTTCTTTGGAATGATTCTTCCATATTACAGTAATATGTTCTTTAGACGACCCTATGAAGATAAATGCATGCACAATGTATTGTTTCCTGATGTAAAGAGACCAAGGACTATTGTTAAAAATATTGCGTGTGAATTCTATACGGATGATCTTAGGTTGCTGACGAAAAATGACGCATTTGCTCTGTGCAAGAAAGAGAGTTCTTTTATTGTTAAGCCTTCTATTGATAGTGGCGCTGGCAGGTTGATTCAATTTTATAATGCAGGTGAACAGTCCACCGATGATATAAAGAAGATTTTGAAGAAAGCGGGTAATAACTATATCGTTCAGGAGGTTGTAGAACAGCATCCTGTAATGGCATCCTTGCACCATAATTCTTTAAACACAATTAGAGTACTTTCCTTCTTTTTCGAGGAGGAAATCCATATAATTTCTGTAATTGTTCGCATGGGATCTGGCAATGCAAGAATTGACAATGTTACGGCTGGTGGTATGCAGTGTGGTGTCAATATGGATGGCACTCTGTATCCTAAGGCTTGCACAAAGAAGCGCGATTGGGTAGAAGCTTCTCCAGATGGAGCGTTATTTGCTGAGGTCACGATTCCTGCTTTTGACAAGATAATAGACATTGTCAAACGAGAGCATGTCAAATTGCCACACTTTCGGCTTATCGGATGGGATTTTACTGTTTCTCCAAAAGAAGAGCCTATTATGATTGAATATAATGTATGTCCAGGTGCGAACCAAATGACCTGTGGGCCGACATTCGGTGATTTGACCGACAGCGTGCTGGAAGATGTCTTTATAAAGAAAAGCCTTGCAGGAAGTCAGAACTGATGATTGTTTTCAGCATGATACTCAAGAAAATTGGAAGCTTGATACATCTCATTTCGACTAATGTAGGGGTGCATTAAATTCTAGTTTTAAATAAATGAAAGATAAGGAAATCAGAGAGGAGTACTTATCATTATGGACTATAAAGCGCGAGATAAAAAGAAACCATATGAGTTGGATTTGAGAGATATTTGGAAGAGAGAACAGAGAAAAATGACATTAAAGCAGATTGTTTTTCTTCCATATCTGTTGTTCCGCTCTATTTCCATTTCAGAGCAAAAAACTTATTATCCGGAACTGGAAAGAAAAAACAGGTTGGAGAGAATAATTGACAACATGGCTTGGTCAATAGAAAATCTCGAACCGAATATGTACTATACCAGTTATGGCCTTGATATAAAGAACTTTCATAATCCGAAGGATTACCTTCCATATAGAGAGTTTAAGCTTTCGCGTGAAAGAGCACATTATAGCACTGTTTCTGGTCGTCATTATGACTCAAAGATACTGCTGAGAGACAAATATATCTTTTCTTGTTACTTAGAGTCTGCCCTTGGCGCCGGTGTAGTTCCTAAGACACTCGGTGTTCTCGAAGAAAATTGTGTTGAGGAATTTGATACGAAAAAGAGAGTCAGTGTAGAGAATTTTATAGGTAACCATCCCAGATTTTTTTGTAAATTAATAGATGGTGAGTGTGCGGACTCCGTTCTCCTGATTCAATCTTCTGAAGGAAAGATTTGGAATGGCAAAGAAGAGATTTCAATTGACGGATTAAAAAAGGCAGTATCTGGAGGCCGATATATTTTACAAAATGTAGTTGAACAGCACGAATTGGTCAATAAGATTAACCCGTCTTGCATCAATACCATTAGGATTATAACGATCAGAGGTAAAAGCGGTGCAATCAATGTGTTTGCAGCCTCTATGCGAATAGGTGTCAGTAAGGACTCTTTTGTTGATAACCGAGCGTCGGGTGGTATGGCTGTAGGAATCACAGAAGAAGGAAGACTGAAAAAATATGGATTCCAGCATGTTGAATTTGGCGGAAAATCGGAGAAGCACCCTGTAACTGGTACTGTCTTTGAAGGATATCAGCTTCCGTTCTGGGATGAAGTTGTTGATTTGGTAACGAAAGCACACGGATGTTTCCGGGGGATCCAATCGATTGGATGGGATGTTGCTATAACGCCGACTGGCCCAATCCTCATAGAGGGAAATGATAACTGGGAAGTACCGAATCCACAGGATTCACACGGTGGATTAAAAAAGAGATGGTATGAGCTGATCAATAGTTAAGTCCAATATCGCCATTAATATTCACAACCTTTAGGTGAGATTATGATTAAGATTACTTTTACAGGAGATGTAATGTGCGAACATACTCGCCTGGATCAATACTGTAAGAACTGTACATATGATTTTACACCGATTTTTGCGGATGTAAAACCAATCTTTAATAATAGTGATTATGTGGTTGCAAATTTAGAAACGCCCTTGGCAGGTAGAAATCTTGGATATTCTGAAAGAAACTACAGCTTTAACACTCCTGACGAGATGGCAACAGCTTTGAAGGAATGCGGTGTGGATTTTGTTACTACAGCCAATAACCATGTTATGGACAGAGATGTTGTGGGTTTAGAGCGGACATTGGATGTTCTTGATGCTGCTGGAATCTCACATGCCGGTTCTTACAGAACAAATGAGACTCCTAAACCTTTTGTAACAACCATAGGTGATATTAAAGTCGCGTTCCTTTCCTATACATATGGAACAGAAGCATGCTTTAATAAGCATTACTTGAAAGAAAATCAATTTCATATGGTCAATCTAACAAGGAATCAGGAATTGACGAATCCAATTAAGCGATATTTTCTTATTCATAGATCTATTCCTGCAAAGGCTTTTCGATTCATGTACAGATTGGTTTCACCCACAAGGGCGAGACTGGATGTCAGTGAAAGAAAAGAAAAAGATACATATCAGAAAGAGCATCTATTGTCTGATATTAGCTACTGCAAAGCTGCATCTGTTGATTTTATCGTAATGTGTTTACACAGCGGAGGGCAGTTCAACGAAGCACCGACAGACTACACGAAAAAGACGGTTGAATTCTGTCTCGCGAATGGAGTAGATGCTGTAGTCACAAATCACGAGCATAGAATACAGGGCACTCAGCTTTCTGGAAACCATATCGTTACATATTGCCTGGGGAATTTCACAAGCGATTATGGTATTTCAAGAAATCCAATGGATAGGCATGCGGAGTATTCTGCTTTGTTTCACTTATACCTGGACAAAGGAGATAAGATAAGGACGAAGAGTAGCGTTACCTTTGTGAAGTCTCATTTGAATGAAGAGGGAATCATTGTTACAACGCCTATTAGTCATTTGTATCGTTTGTGTGATGACGAGATTCGGAGAGAAGCATTAATGAAGGATAATCTTTGGTGCTTAAATACATTTTTTGGCCTTTCTTTAGAAGAAGCACCCATGCAAGAGGAATATGCTGCAGAGGAATACCTCCCGCACTAACTGCTATCCTGGAAATTCGTCAAGTGAGGTTAACATATGTATTTAATAATCTTAAGTCTGAACCCTGCAGATGAAATATTTTTATCGAAGGAGATTGTTCACCTGAAGGATAAGTTTGATGTCATTTTTATTTCTCGTGATCGAGACAAATACGATAATGTAACAATCGAAACAAGCGACGGAGTAAAATCATATGTTATTGATGATCCTCATGCTGGAAGAACGAGATGGGTGATGCATCTTTTTCTATCTTTATTTAAACCAGAAGTATGGAAAGACTTGATTTATTTAATTAGAGAAAAATCATTGTCATTTATTACGGCCAGAAAACTTTTGTTTTATTCGGCTAGTACAGCAATTGATTCCCAAAAAATCATCGAAGTATTAAAAGAGAATGGAATAGCTTTAAAAGATAAATTTCTGCTGTATTCATATAGAATGAATACCGGAGCTCTAACAATTATTAAAGTGAGAAAGCATTTCAATAATGCTAAATGTATCGCTAGAGCACATGGAGTGGATCTTTATGAGTATAGGCACGAAAAGAATTATCTTCCGCTTCGAAGAAAAATACTAGAAGAATTAGCTGCCTTATATTGTATATCTACTGATGGGAAGAAATATGTTGACCGTTATCAATATGAACATTGTAAGGTAGAAGTTTCACGACTGGGGACAGTTGATTGTGGGATTGAAAAAATAGATTTTTCAGATGATTTAACCCATAAGCCAATAATTGTTTCGTGCTCCCGTATTTCTCCAGAGAAAAGAATAGAGAAGATCATTGATGCACTGGCGTTGATTGATGATCAAATCCAGTGGATTCATATTGGAGACGGAGAGGCCTATGATGCATTGAAACAGTATGCACATGAGAAACTGGATGTAAAACCCAACGTGAGCTTTGACATGGTTGGCAACATGGAGAATAGAGAGGTTTCCAGATTTTATGAGACTCATTACATTGATGGATTTGTTAACGTGAGTTCTGTAGAAGGCATACCGATTTCAATAATGGAGGCCTGTTCGTTCGGCATCCCTATCATTGCAACAAATGTCGGAGGAACAGGAGAGATAGTAAAAGATAAGTATAATGGATATTTGCTTCCGGCAGATTTTGAAAGTAAGCTACTTGCTTCTACAATTCTATCCGTTATACATAATGAAGCAGATATATTTAGGATGAGACAAAATGCGAGAAAAGAATGGGAAGAACACTTTAATGAAGAACGAAACTATAAGTTGTTTTCTGAAAAGCTCTCTTTTTTATTTACTTGAACATTAAAGGTATGAGGTGGAAATTATGAGACCGTATGACATTGGGATGTTACGGACAAAACCGGTTAGCAAAGCAATTGCTTTTATATATTCAAAGACATCAACAGGAAAAAAAGAATTGTCGGAGTTTACCAACCTTTGCGCCCGCCGTTTTCCTATAAAGACGTTTGATCTGAACAAACAGCAGATTCAATCATTATTTAAAGACTATGCTTATTTACGGTATAAGTTCGGCTTTTCTATGATTGATTACTTTTTGTATGAACTATATAGAGGATCTGAACTGGTAGAAAGTTTGTACATGTCTGATAGAGATAGAATAAAAATCCATTATAAGGTAAATCAATCTGACTACTTGCATTATTTTGGTGATAAAAAGGATTTTTACAATATATTTAAAGATTACATGCAGAAGGATTGCATTTTCATTGAAAATGTGAATGACAAATCCAGCTTTGAAAAGTTTGTAGCAGATAAAGACAGGGTTGTTATCAAGCCCAGAGATGGACAAAGAGGAATTGGCGTGGAAATTGTTCAGGTGAATACTGAAGAACAGATCCAGCAAACTTGGGAAAAATGTCTGCAGGATAGATTGTTAGTAGAAGGTGTAATTAAGGGGTGCAAAGAGATCCAAACTTTTCATGAACTTTCATTAAATACTATAAGGATTTCAACTGTTTTGGATCCGCAAGGGAAAGCGCATATCCTTTCGGCGACTATTCGAACAGGAACTGGTGCTCATGTAGTAGACAATGGTCATTCAGATGGTGTTTATGCTGCCATAGACGTTGATACGGGAATGATATCAACAATAGGTTACAATGCGAATGGAGATAGATTCCCAGTACATCCGGATTCCGGCAAAGCTTTTGCAGGTTTTGTTGTTCCTTGTTGGGAACAGCTCAGAAATAAAGCAATTGAAGTGGCTGAGGTCATTCCTCAAATGAGATATATTGGGTGGGATTGGGTTCTGGATACGAATCATAAATGGCTTTTAATTGAGGGAAATGAGCCCGGAGGTATTGATGTACATCAGCATCCTGGCTTTGTAATGAAAAAAAGGCAATATATGAAAGAATTGGGGTTATAAATGGAGGTGAGTTGTTAGGTGATTAAACTGCGAGAAATGATGTTTGTAGCAGCTTTACTTGTGCTTGGCATGGTAAGCATAGTTCTTAATAATAATGCTACATATTTTTGCACACTTATATTATTTGCTGCCGGCTTCGCCTTTTTGCTTAAAGATATGGAGAATAATGTGTTTATGCTTGCCTTCTTGGTTAGCTTTTTCACTTTCCTTTTAGGATCTGAAGCCTTTTGGCTATTGGGATGGGCAGATAATAAGTATTTATTTCCGCAAAAAGTAAATAATCATGCGTATGTTTCTATTACTATTTCAGTGATGTTCTTGTTCCTTTCATATATTTTTACTAACGCGCATTTAAGAAAGCGATATCCTATTACTGAAAAAGAAACAGTTTTATCTAAGCGTGTCTTGTCAATTAGAAGAGTAAGCTTATTTTTCTATTACGGATTACTTGCTTTTAAGATAATAATCAATCTATCAGAGCTGATTTTTGTTAGGATGTTTAGCTATTCAAGTTTATATGCAGAATACAATTTTCAAGGTCCAAGTATATTTATAAAATTAGCGGACATGTGCACGTTGTCTTTTTTCGTTTTCCTGGGGACACTTCCTTCAAAAAAGGAATGTAGAATTCCGGTTTTTTTGTATTTATGTGTAACTGGAATAACCTTCTTCTCAGGAAGAAGAAATGACTTGATAATAGCTTTATTGCTAGTATTTGTGTACTATTGCATAAGAAATAAGATGAATAGTGGAAACGCGGTGTGGATATCACGAAAGAGAATTTATGTGATTGTTTTACTCATGCCGTTGCTTCTGAGCCTACTGTCCGCAGTTAGTGGGCTTAGATTAGGGACTCAAGATAATATTTCCATATCGTATTTCAAGGGGATTGGTGATTTCTTCTCCCAGCAGGGTTTTTCAATTAATATAATCAAATGGGGAAAATCTTTGGAAGACAGTATACCGGATAAAATATATTCATTGGGCCAAACTTACGAATTTTTTACAACTAAAAATTTCGTGGCCAGGTTACTGTTTGACTTTAAATCTTTTTCTGGACAGACTGTTGAAAGGGCTCTTGAAGGACATAGATTTTCTTACCTTTTGTCATACCTGGTTTTTCCATGGTCATATGAGCATGGATATGGCGTAGGAAGCTGTTATATTGCTGAGGCATACCATGACTTCGGATATTTAGGTATTGCATTAATAAACTCTATTTATGGTTTCTTATTCGCAAATTTTAACTACATAAAGTATAGAGGTCCCATTTTCATGGGAATCTCCCTTCTCATGATGCAAAGTCTACTGATAGCACCAAGAGCATATGCAGATGGCTTTATTGGTTCGGTGCTGGATTTCTCCAATCTCGAAATATTGTTATTAATATGGGTGATTTCAAAATATTTCGTCAATCAGCGTAACGGTAGAAACATGATTTCAAGGGAGTCGTATCAAAAAATATGAATAACAATAGTAACACAAGAAAATCTTCTTATAATATTGTAACGGATATTGTAGGAAAGGTGCTTCTTCTTGTCATGAGCATCATAATACCAAAGCTATACATAGACAATTATGGGTCTGACTTAAATGGCTTACTGAACTCGTTAAATGGTATTTTTGTCTATTTAAATTTGCTTGAGGCTGGCATAGGTAGTGCCTCAATTCAAGCACTGTATAAGCCAATAACGCAAAATGATCATCATAAAATTAACGAGATTCTTTCTGCAACTAGAGGTTTTTACCTCCGGAACGGTTTTTTCTTCCTTGCTGGTTTAGTTGCTGTATCTTTAGGGTATCCGTCTTTTGTCCATTCAAGGATCGAGTTTTGGACTATTGTTCTGCTTGTTATTTTAAGCGGCGCACCATATATAGTTAAATTCTTTTTCCAAGGGAAATATACTGTACTTTTAACAGCAGACAATAGGCTGTACATTTTAAACGTAGTAACTCATGGCGTTCACATTGCAGCTAACATAATTAAAGCTGTTTTGCTGATCCATCATGTTAATATCATCTTGGTTCAAGGTGTATTTGCATGCCTGTATCTGCTTCAGGTTATAGTAATAGCCGCTTATGTGAATAAGAATTATAAATATTTATCATTTTCGGAAACACCTGACAAGCTCGCACTATCTAAGAGCAGGTCGGCATTAATTCATGAATTTGCCTATGTCATCTTCAATAATACCGATGTTCTTTTGCTAACATATTTCGCGAACTTAGAAACCGTGAGCGTTTACAGTGTATATAACATGATCTTCGCACAAATTACACTTTTGCTTCAATCAATAACGACCGGAAGTAATTCAGGACTAGGTCAGTTGATGGCAACAGATCATGACAGATATAACAGGGTTTTTGAAAGTTTTGAATATACTTTTCAGTGCTTTGCTTGTTTTGTGCTTATAAGCGTGGGCGTAATGACACCATCATTTGTTAAACTCTATACGATTAAAGCTACCGATGCCAACTATCTACTACCCGGTTTGGCCCTGTTATTTGCTGAAATCCAAATTCTCAATTTAATCAGGTGGCCTGGAGTGGGCTCAATTAAAGCGGCGGGATTGTTTAAAGAAACACAGTATAGAGCTCTGGCAGAGGTTTTCATCAATATTGTCGTATCTATAGTTCTAATACAGAAATACCAGATTTATGGAGTTCTTTTGGGGACGATTGTAGCGCTTCTTTATAGAACTTTTGATGTCATAGTGTTTACAAGAAAGTATATATTGGAGACAAGAATTAGTGATGCAATAATAAAGACAGGCGTTTTGCTTATCTTATCAACAGCAATATTACTAGCTGAAACAAGAGTTAATGTTACATGTAGTGGGTATTTCAGTTTTGTAATTAAGGGTTGTATTGTATTTGCAATAAATATGCTGCTCTTTGTTGTGTATTCATTGCTGACCAATTTTCGTGGTTTTACCTCAATTATTAGGCTGGTGAAGAGCAGAGTGTTCCACGGAGGGTAATTCATTGATGAAGTGCTATGAAAGAGAAGTTATACCTTATACCAGCAGATTTTAATCTCACAATCGCTGTAGTCTCCGATATGTATGCAAGAGATGGCTCGGAGGTTATACGATCATTAAAAAATCAAAAACCTGATTTGATAGCGATTCCTGGTGATTTCGTCCAGAAAAAAAGACCACAGGAACATGGAAAGATGTTGGATGTTCCAATTGTTGCGTTCCAAAAAAGTGTAATGCCTTTTCTGACGTTTTGTGCAGAAATGGCCCCTACATATGTTTCACTTGGGAATCATGAAGCTGTTTTGGATGAAGACGATCTTGCACTAGTTGAGTCTTCTGGGGTTATTGTTTTGGATAATACATTTCGGCGAATTAGCGATGATGTTGTTATCGGAGGACTGACTGCAACCGCTGGTCATGTGTTAAATTATAGGGGGTATAAGACGGCATGGATCAGCACCTATGGGCGAACAGAAAGGTATCCAAGCAGAAATAACGAAGAAATGCCGAAATGGTTTGATGTGGAATCAAAATGGTTAGAAGCATTCGAACAGCAAGACGGGTATAAGATTTTATTAAATCACCATCCCGAATATTGGAGTTTAAGAGAGCCCTATTTATCCGAACGCAAAATAGATCTTGTATTGTCAGGACATGCTCACGGAGGGCAGATACGTCTTTTTAATAGAGGGTTGTATGCTCCTGGGCAAGGTTTTTTCCCTAAATACACAAAAGGATTGTTCACAGGAAAATACGGAAGATTAGTTGTTTCGGCAGGACTGTGCAACACTTCTGGGATACTTCCAAGACTATTTAATCCAACAGAAGTAGTGTATGTAAAAATTTGCAATAATATGTACCTTAATACGGATGCAAAGAATTCTATGATGTTATAACTAACTGAGAGGTGATGTCATGTTTTAACCTAACATATTTCCTCGAGTTCCGACCACGGCAGGAGTATATATTGTCATTGTCCACAGTATCTGAATTGTATTGAACCACGATATTAAAAAGAAAGGAGATTATGATGTTTTTGCTTATATAAACATCATACAAGTTAAGTAATGAAAACTGTAGGTTTTCCCATTAGTCCGAAAGAAAATGAAAATAGAAGAGCAATTGTTCCGGCAGATATTTCTTGTTTGGAACACCCTGAACTTGTTTATGTGGAAGCAGGATTTGGCACAGTAATTGGCATTTCTAATGAGGAATATGAAGCCACGGGTGCACATATATGCTCCCACGAAGAAGCCATAAGGCAGGACATTGTCTGTGACCCTAAAATAGGCGATGCTGATTATCTTGAGAAAATGCATGCTGGACAAACAATTTTTGGTTGGGTGCATGCGACCCAAAACCGTGACATAACAGATAAGATTATCAATAATAAACTCACTGCCTATGCATGGGAAAACATGTTCGAAATGGGTAGACATGTTTTCTGGTTTAATAATGAGCTTGCAGGTGAAGCGGCTGTCATCAATGGCTTCCAATGCTATGGACAGCTCCCCTATGGACTGGAGGTTGCTGTCATCGGTAATGGAAATACAGCTCGCGGCGCTTGCCGCGTACTAAATATGCTTGGCGCTCATGTCATGCAGTACAATAGACGGCAGGAGCAACTACTTCGCCGGGAAATCAAGAATTATGATGTTATTGTAAACTGCATTCTTTGGGATGTTAATCGTAAGGATCATGTCATTTATAGAACTGATCTTAAACGGATGAAGAGAAATGCGATGATTATCGATGTTAGCTGTGATCGTCATGGAGGAATCGAAACGAGCGAACCTACAACAATTGAAAATCCGACTTATGTTGTGGATGGGATTCTCCATTATGCGGTTGATCATACGCCATCGTTCTTCTATAAGACGTTTTCCTTTAACAACTCAAAAATTATATTACCGTATATTCAAGAATTAATGAATGGTGAAGAAGGACAAGTTTTGAAGGACTGTTTGATTATTAAAACAGGTGTGATTATTGACCAGGAGATTAACAGATACCAGAATAGGATTTGAGAAATGAATAACTGTCCACATGGCACAGTATATGGAGCAATTTCTTGGCAACGTAATTAGTGTCTGCTTGTTAATTAAATAACTATTAAAATGTGACGTAAATACATGACATTTAACCACATATATGATATAATAAGTGCAAAGCTATTTTCCTTTTGAACGAATCAATTTTGCATTTAATAACGAGAAGCGCGTAGAGCGCTTCGAGTAGTGGGTTTAATTCCCCGCTGCTTGCAGCGGAGGAGCCTCCTGTGTATAATAGATACACAGGAGGACGGATCACAAAATGTCGGAAAGTGAAATTTTACGTGCATCACATAACGTGAGTAATCTGGTTTACCATTTTGTATGCCCGGCAAAATACCGTCGGATTGTATTTACAGATCCGGTGGATGAAACGCTCGTGCAAATATGCGCGGGCATAGAAGCACGGTATGACTGGATCAGATTTATGGAGATTGGAGCAGATAAGAATCATGTGCATTTTCTGATCCAGTCAACGCCAACGCATAGTCCGAGCGAGATTATAAAAGTAGTGAAAAGCATAACGGCCCGCAGGATATTTGCCGAGCACCCAGAGGTAAAGAAACAGTTATGGGGAGGACAATTATGGTCCGACGGTTATTTTGTCTCAACAGTTGGAAAGAACACCAATGAAGACACGATTGCAAAATATGTCCGGGAGCAAGGTAAACAAGATTACGACGGATATAAACAACTTAGAATATTTACAAAGTGATCCGTTGAGCGAAGCGAACTGATACCCCGCTCACGTAGTGAGGCAAGTGTCTAGTGGACACTTGAGTGCTTGCACCGGGGTAGTTCATTGTATTATTTGCCGAGAAAGATGGAAGATAGTTTGCTGTAGGAGGATAAGAATATGCACGAGTTTTATCAGAACATTGTTCGAAAATACGCAGAAGAATATTATGAGAAAGAGACTGCGAAAGCAGGGATAAATGGTCCATATTTGAAAGAAGAAACTTATGTGCGTACCACGGCACACTGGACGGTTACATTTTCCATTATGTATCAGATAACGAAGGAAATGCAATATCGAGACATTGTTGAGAAATTTGCACGAAGTTTAGTACAAACTGTAGAATAGAGTCCAAATGGGGCTGTTGTTTGCATTCCGGAGGCAAAAGAGCCTTTTTCTCAAACAAATGGATTGATAGGATTGGCATGGCTGGTTGAAGGACTTGTCGAGGCCTATGAAGTCATAGCAGATCAGGCTCTTTTGGATGCTGCAGAAAGAGTCTTTTTTTCACAGGAGTATGATTTCCGCTTGCATGAATGGAAAATGATTGAGCCGGACGGGAGAAAACTGGGTGTTGATAAGCCGTTTAACCACGAATTATGGTTTTGTATGGCGGCGGCAAAGTTGGTTCATCAAAGAGAAAATGATGAGATAAGCCGACAAATCACGGACTACATGTTACATATGAAATCGCAGTTTACAGTATACAGAACGGGACTATTATCGCACAATGGGATGAAGACTGGTGAGCTGAAAGGGGACTTGAAGGCTTGGTTGCGTAGATTATACTGTGCTGTGGCAAAAAAGGGTATTACTCCTAAAAGAAAAGATAGAATCGAATACGAAAGAGCTTATCATTTATTTAGCTTATATGCGTTTGCATGGTTGTACTTGTTTTATCCTGAAGCTGAGATTTTTCACAGTAAAAAATTTGCTCGGCTGAAACAATTCGGTTTTATAGAAGAAAATTTTGTTTCTTTCCCTCAAAAAAATATTTATGCATATGGTTATAATTCTCCAGCATATGAGCTTCCTTTTGTAGAGTACGTTTTTAGAACGGGAAGAGACGAACAGTGTGCAGAGCGGTTATTGACCTTGCATCAGCAGTATAATATTGCTCTTGATGATGGCTCTTATACAGAAAATGTACCTGATGCCATAACTCTCGATGCGCGGATTTATGAAATGATGCAGTATTATAAACTAAAGGAAATATATCATGAATAAAGGAAATAATCTGGCTCAAAACACCTTGATGCTTTCGGCTGGCAATGTGTTATCTAAAGGGATTCACTTTATTTTAGTAATTTTTGTAAGCCATTGGCTTTCTGCGGAATCTTATGGAACATTCGATGTTGTATGTACATATGTCACTCTTCTTCTCCCTGTTTTGTCATTATCGACTGGAGAGGCAATGTTTCGTTTTTCTGTTATTGCTAAAACAAGGGAAGAACAGTCTGTTTACATTACGAATGGATTTCTCCTTGTTGCCTGTAATTTGGGAGTTTGTATAGTAGTAATTGGGGTACTGGCTACCATTGGTGTATTTCCTGTGTTTTCGCTTCTGGCGTTTCTATTTCTGCTGATGGCACAACTCCTAAATTACTATTTACAAGCGTTCCTACGTGCCATTAAAAAGCTAAAATTATATACTATGGGGAATATTGTTTTTACCGTTATGGTAGTTATTTTCTCTATAGTTTTTGTGTATTTATTTGGGTACGGTTTGGTTGGCTTAATCTGTGCCTATGCGGCCAGTTATATGGCAGCTAATATATTGATTATCTGTTTTGCCGGATTCTGGAACTATGTTTTGATTGCAGCCGTTTCAAAATCGGTGATAAAACGGATGATTCGATATTCTCTACCGCTTGTGCCGAATGATGTTTCGTGGTGGGTTCTGAATGTTTCGGATAGACAGATTATCCTTATGGCTCTCGGTGCGACATTCAACGGCATCTATGCTATCGCAAATAAGATTCCTTCGCTATGTACTTCCATTTTCAGTGTGTTCGGTATTTCGTGGCAGCAAAATATCGTGGAGCAGATGGAGAAAGAAGAGTGGGGGAAATAGGCCAATCAAGTATATAATCAAATGATGGTCATTTTGCTGACGCTATGTTCTTGTATATTGAGCGGAACCTTTTTCTTATATTTCTATATATTTGATGCAAAATACGCTTCGGGTATGGTATACACACCAATTTTATTGACAGCGGTCATTTTTTCGACAGGTATGCAGTTTTTCGGTGGGATATAAATTGCGCTGAAAAAAACGGCGGAAAATGGGATGACGACTGTAATTGGTGCGATTGTCAATCTGGCAATCGATCTTGCATTGATTCGATTTATCGGTTTGTATGCAGCAGCAGTGTCCACCCTTGTGGCCAATTTAGTGACGGTTATCTTGCGCCAGTACAGGTTGAGAAAGGTAGTACGTTTTCGGATGGAAACAAGAGCCCATTGGTGTGTCTTATTATACGGATATTTTATTGTGAGTTTTTACTTGTATAGAAACAATATTATTCTTGAATGGGGGAATCTGTTATTTGCCGTGATTCTCTTTATTGCGATAAATTATCGGTTAATCAGATCGTTTCTTAAAAGGTAAAGGCTATTTCCAAGCAGAAAGGGAAAAATATGTATGATTATCTTATCGTTGGCGCGGGTTTGTTTGGTGCTGTCTTTGCACAGCAGATGACGCAAGCAGGGAAGAAGTGTCTGGTAATAGACCGGCGAAGGCATATCGCCGGGAATATTTACTCGAAGGAGATGGAAGGTATTCATGTGCATATGTACGGACCGCATGTCTTTCACACGAATAATCGGGAAGTATGGAACTATGTGAACCGGTTCACGGAGTTCAACCGCTTTACGCTTGGCACGATCGCGAACTATAAGGGTGAGATCTATTCCCTGCCGTTCAATATGTATACCTTCAATAAGATGGGGGGCGTGACGATGCCAGAGCAGGCCGAGGAAAAGATTTCCATGCAGCGGCGTGAAGCCGGTATCACGGAAGTGACGAATCTGGAAGAGCAGGCCATCTCCCTTGTCGGCACGGACATTTATGAAAAGTTGATTAAAGGATATACGGAGAAGCAGTGGGGACGAGACTGCAGGGAACTTCCTGCGTTTATCATCCGGCGGCTTCCGGTGCGTCTGACCTATGATAACAACTATTTCAATGCCTTATATCAGGGGATTCCGGTGAACGGATATACGAGAATGGTAGAAAATATGCTGGATGGGATAGAAGTGCGGCTGGGAGTGGATTATCTGGAGAACAGGGCAGAGCTGGACGCGCTGGCGGAGCATGTGCTTTATACGGGAGCCATTGATGCGTATTTTGATTGTTGCTATGGTGCATTGGAGTATCGGAGAGTCAGGTTTGAAACGGAGACGCTGGAGCAGTCGAATTTTCAAGGGAATGCAATCGTAAACTACACGGACCGGGAGATTCCATACACGCGTATTATTGAGCATAAATGGTTCCAGTTTGGAAAAGACGGGCGGGGAAATGACCTGCCGGGGACGGTGGTTACGCGGGAATATCCCTGTGAGTGGAAGCCGGGAGAGGAGCCGTACTACCCGGTTAATGATGAAAGGAATAATCAGCTTTATGCCCGCTATAGGGAACTGGCTGACCGGGAGGAAAAGACTATCTTCGGCGGTAGGTTGGGACATTATAAGTATTATGATATGGATCAGGTTATTGCGGCGGCTTTGGAGTGCGGCAGGGCGGAACTTGGCCGATAATTGAAAGAAAACGCTTGCATTCCGAACTTACCTGTTCTATAATGAACGCATAGAATTCCTCTGCGCGAAGTGGAGGATCATAAATGGCAAAATTCAAAAAACTGGAAATGCTGACGATTTCATGTTCGGCGCCGTGATGTGTGAGCCGGAAAACTGCAGGCCGTTTCTGGAGATGGCGCTCGGCTTTCCGATCAGGAAGCTCACGGTCAGCAAGGAGAGAAGTCTGGTGTACCACCCGGAGTACAAGGGAGTGCGGCTGGACGTCGAAGCGAGAGATGAGCATGGCACGCTGCACAATATTGAGATGCAGGTTGCACCAAAGCCGTTTCTTGCGCGCAGGGCGCGGTACTATCACAGCCAGATGGACATGGAGCTGCTGGCGAGGGGAGGCGATTACGGAAGCCTGCCGGATTCCTACGTGATCTTCGTCTGCGACTTTGACCCGTTTGGTTATGGAAAGTACCGATATACTTTCCGAAACCTGTGTCTGGAAGAGTCCGGATTTGCCCTTCGGGATGGGCAGACGACGATGTTTCTGAGCACCTGCGGAAAGAATCCTGAAGAGGTGCCGGAGAGCCTTGTCAGCTTTCTGAAATACATAGGATTAGGCTTACAGGAGAGTACGAAAGATTCAGATGACGGTTACGTGCGGCAGTTGCAGGCGGCGGTGCGGCAGGTAAAGGAAAGCCGGGAAATGGGGGCGAGGTATATGATATTCCGGGAGATGCTGGAGGAGCAACGTGAGGCCGGGTTTTCAGAGGGCAAAGCCGAAGGCAAGGCCGAGGATGTGCTTGACTTACTACAGGAACTGCCGGGTAGAGTGCCGGAGGAGCTAAAGGAGCGTATTTTTGCGGAAAGAGACCTTATGGTGCTGAAGCGATACCACAGGCTGGCGGCATCTGCAGAGTCTGTTGAGGAGTTCATACAACGGATCTCCCACACAGAGCAGTCATGACAGACAAATGTCTTGGCAGGTTCTGTTTCAGGAAATATGCGCGGGGAAGGCTTGCATATCGGGAAGACCGGCGGGCACGGAAGCGGCGCCGGTACATTACAAATGAAAAAAGTCTACATTCAAATCTAAGTAACTGTTCACGCCGGTTTCGGCAGATATTCAAGAAAAATGCACAGAGGAATTCTATAAAAAACAGCAGACGTGAAGTGGGGTTTTTCTTGACGTGCAAAGGGCGTTGCAGTAAAATATAGATGCCATTCCCGTATGTTTCCGTCTTTTGAGAAAAGGAAAGGCAGGAAATAGTGGCAAAGGAAAACAGAGAATATAAGGACAGTGTATTTTGCGATCTTTACTATTCCGATGAGACTGCGGAGAAGAACCTGCTGGAGCTGTATAACGGCCTGTTTGGCACAGACCTGCAGGACACTTCCCTGATCAGAAAGGTACGGCTGGAAGATGTTCTGTTCCGGAACATGAAGAACGATGTGGCATTTTCGGTTGGAGAACGTAGGATTATCCTGAGCGAACATCAAAGCACGGTCAGCCCGAATATGCCGGTGCGCATGCTGATGTACATCGCACGGGAGTATGAGAAGCTGATGCCGGTAAAGGCGAGATATTCAAAGCTGCAGTATCAGTTGATGGCGCCGTCCTTCCTTGTCTTATATAATGGGGAAGAAGACCAGCCTGCGGAACAGGTGCTGAGGCTTTCGGATGCGTTTGCGGATCCGTGCGGAGAGAACGGGAAACTGGAGCTGGAAGTCCGTGTAGTTAATATCAATACGGACAAAAAGCATGAGCTTCTGGGGAAATGCGGTACCCTCCGCCAGTACAGCGAGTTTGTTGAAAAGACGCGTCAGCTTGACGGGGACAAAGGAAAGCTTGAGAGAATTGTGAAGGAGTGTATCAAAGAGGATATTCTTGCGGACTATCTTGGGCGCAAGAGCAGGGAGGTAATCAATATGCTGATGGCAGAATATGATTATGAAATGGATCTCGAGGTGCACATTCAAGAGGCCGAAGCAATGGGTGAGGCGCGGGGAAAAGTAAAAGGATTAGTCCAGCAAGTGTTGAAGAAGCTCAGGAAATCCTGTACCGTGGCACAGATTGCCGAAGCTTTGGAGGAGACAGAAGAGGAGATCGGCCGGATCGTGGAAATCGCGCAGAGGTATGCGCCGGAGTATGACGAGGACAGGATTCTGGACGAGGTAATGAAAATACCAAAAGATTAACGTATATCGACAGATATATTGATACAGATGCATCAGCCTGTGTGATCTGTGTTCCGGTGGGGACAAGATTGCACGGGCTGTTTTGCTTAAAGCGGGATACATAAATTAGAAAGAACAGTTGTGAAAATCCCATATATGGTGTAAAATAAACTCCAAGACGATTCAGGAGGAGAGCATGGACCAAAAGACGAAATCTCTGATACAGAAAATGAAATACGTGCTTCTCATGCGTCCGGTGTTCAATATGGGCGCGCTTTTCAGCGATGAGACGGAGAATTATGTGTCGCCGATGGAGCCGAAGAAGGGGGACACGGTGACGATCCGGATCCGCACGCTGCGCGACAACGCGGACGCGGTCTATTTTATCAGCGGAGCCACGAAGAAGCTCATGTCGCTGGAGTGCACCGAGGGGCGTTTTGATTATTATACGATTCAGGTTGAGATGGGCGACGAGCCGATCTACTATTATTTTGAAATACAGGACGGACAGGCCAGATGCTTTTACAACAAATGCGGCGTATCCCGCGATCTGCAGCAGAGCAAGGCTTTCTGCCTCTGCCCCGGATTTTCCACACCGGACTGGGCAAAGGGCGCGGTCATGTATCAGATCTTCACGGATCGCTTCTGCAACGGGGATCCTTCCAACGACGTGGAGCAGAACGAGTACATCTATATCGGGGAGGGGACAAGCAAGGTCACGGACTGGAACAAGATCCCGGCGCAGATGGGTGTGCGGGAATTCTACGGCGGCGATCTGCAGGGCGTAATCGACAAGCTGGACTATCTTCAGGAGCTCGGCGTGGAGGTCATCTACTTCAATCCGCTGTTCGTTTCCCCGTCAAACCACAAATATGATATTCAGGATTATGACTATATTGATCCGCATTTCGGAAAGATCGTCCGCGATGAGGGGGAACCGGTGCGCGACTGGGAGCGCGGAAACAGGAGCGCGACACGCTACATCAATCGCGTGACGGGACTTGACAATCTGGAAGCGAGCAATCAGCTTTTTGTCACGTTGGTGGAGGAGCTTCACAAAAGAGGCATGAAGGTGATTCTGGACGGCGTCTTCAATCACTGTGGTTCCTTCAATAAATGGATGGACCGGGAGCGGATCTATGAGAATCAGAAGGGCTACGAGAAGGGAGCATTTATCGCCCCGGACAGCCCGTACCGCTCGTTTTTCCGTTTCCAGAATGAGCATGAGTGGCCGTACAATCCGTTTTACGACGGCTGGTGGGGACATGATACGCTGCCGAAGCTGAATTACGAGGAATCGCCGGACCTTGAGAAGTATATTCTTGAGATTGCGAGAAAGTGGGTATCGCCGCCTTACAATGTGGACGGTTGGCGTCTTGACGTGGCGGCGGATCTCGGAAACAGTCCGGAATACAATCACGAATTCTGGCGTAAATTCCGCAAAACGGTCAAGGAGGCGAATCCGGACGCACTGATTCTCGCGGAGCATTACGGCGATCCGATCAGTTGGCTCGGGGGAGATCAATGGGATACGGTCATGAACTATGATGCGTTCATGGAGCCGGTTACATGGTTCTTCACCGGGATGGAGAAGCACAGCGATGATTTCAAGCCGGAGCTTCTCGGGAATGTGGATCATTTTATCGGGGCGATGACCTATCATATGGCGAGCTTTATGGCGCCTTCTTTGCAGGTGGCGATGAACGAGCTGTCAAACCATGACCACTCGCGTTTTCTCACGCGCACGAATCACAAGGTCGGTCGGGTCGGCACGCTCGGCAGCGATGCGGCAGGCATGGACATCCGGCCGGAGGTTATGCGGGAAGCGGTCGTCATGCAGATGACGTGGCCGGGTGCTCCGACGATTTATTACGGAGACGAGGCCGGGGTATGCGGTTTCACCGATCCCGACAATCGCAGAACTTATCCGTGGGGAAATGAGGATCGGCAGATGCTCGCGTTTCACAGGGCGGCAATCGCGCTGCACAAGAGGTATCCGGTGCTGAAGCGCGGATCACTGAAATTCCTGTTCGGCAATTACAACTGTCTGGCGTACGGCAGATTTGACCGCGAGACGCAGATCGTCGTCGCCTTCAACAACAACGACGAGCCGCGGGAGTTCCGTATTCCGGTGTGGCAGGTGGGTGCGGACAATCATCAGGCGATGAAGCGGATCTTTTATACGGACGCGGAGGGCTTCAGCGAGGAATCGGCGATCTATCCGGTGCATGCGGGCGAGATCGATATTCTGCTTCCGTCGACTTCCGCCGCGGTTCTTCTGGCGGTTCCGGCGGACTGAGACAATCGCGGTCGGTCATCCTCTATGCCGTGCTCAGCAGTTCTCTTGGCGGTTCCGGCAGATTGAGCCGGCGCACGATCTGCAAGAAATACAGCCCTTTTTCGGTTTCAAAACGGGCGACTTATGTATATGATAATAACAGGAACCGTATGGCGGGGCAGGCCTCGGTTGCGGGTTCATAGATTATAAAGACAGAGGGGTTATTTGCATGAATATAGTAGTTCTGGCAGGGGGAATCAGCACGGAGAGAGACGTTTCGATCGTTTCAGGTACGATGGCGTGCAAGGCGCTGCGGGAGAAGGGGCACCGGGCGATCCTCTTGGACGTATATTGCGGAGACAGCCGGATATCCGACGGCTTGGACAGACAGAACGGGGACTTGAACAGCAGCGGGACACAGAAATCTTTTGACGCGTGGTTTCCGGAAGAATATGATACGGATGAGGCGGCCGCTTACATGCGTTCCTTCAACGGACAGATCGCGGAGATGAAGCGGACGAGGCAGGAGTTTTTCGGACCGAATGTGCTCGCGCTCTGCGAGGCGGCGGACGTCGTATTCATGGCGCTTCACGGCGAGGACGGCGAGGGCGGCAAGGTGCAGGCGGCGTTCGACCTGATGGGGATTCGCTATACCGGTTCCGGCGCGCTCGGGAGCGCTGTCGCGATGGACAAAGAGCTTTCGAGGAAGCTGTTTGCAAAGGACGGCATACCGACGGCGGCAGGCTTTATGCTGCGGCGGGACGAAGAGCGAAGACCGGCCTGCGAGAATGAGATCGGTCTTCCGTGCGTCGTGAAGCCCTGCTGCGGCGGTTCCAGCGTCGGCGTGGAGATCGCGCGGACACAGGAGGAATATGAGAAGGCGCTCGAGACGGCGTTCGGCTACGAGGAAGAGGTCATTGTAGAGCAGTACATAGAAGGACGGGAATTCTCGGTCGGCGTAGTCGAAGGCCGGGCATACCCGGTGATCGAGATCGCTCCGCTGGTCGGCTTTTACGATTATAAGAACAAATATCAGGCGGGCTCTACGATCGAAACATGTCCGGCAAAGCTGGAGGAGGATAAGACGGCTGAGATGCAGCGCTATGCCGAGATGGCGTACCGCACGCTGAAGCTGAAATGCTATGCGCGGATGGATTTTATGATGGCGAAGGACGGAAGTCTGTATTGTCTGGAGGCCAACACGCTTCCCGGCATGACTCCGACGAGTCTGCTTCCGCAGGAGGCCGCGGCGCTCGGCATGGACTTTCCGATGCTGTGCGAGCATCTGATCGAGGTATCGCTGTGCGGCCGCTGAGAGGGCAGTATGCGCGTTCGGGAAAAACGGAGATAAGCATCTGGGCATAGGATAGAGAAAGGCAGAACGGGACCGAAACAAACGGGAGAGGAATGCGAAGCGGTATGAAGGGATTGACTCTGGAACGGATCGCCCATGTGTGCGGCGGCAGCTACATAGGAAAGGAAGAGGATCTGGGGCGCGAGGTCACAATGATCGCGACAGACAGCCGAAAGGTGGAGGCCGGAGGTCTCTTTGCGGCGATCAAAGGAGAACGATCGGACGGTCATGATTTTCTTCCGGCAGTGTTCGCGCAGGGGGCGCTTGCCGCGCTCGGCGAGCGGGAGATCTCGGATGCGGCCGGGAATTATATCCGGGTCCCGTCGACGGTCGAAGCGCTTGGCGCGATCGCGGAATGTTATCTGGAGCAGCTTCAGATTCCGGTGGTCGGGGTGACGGGCAGCGTCGGCAAGACGAGCACAAAAGAAATGATTGCGGCGGTGCTGGCGCAGAAATACCATGTGTTGAAGACCACAGGAAATTTCAACAACGCGCTGGGGCTTCCGCTGACGATTTTTGGGCTTGGGCAGGAGCATGAGATCGCGGTGCTCGAGATGGGGATCAACCATTTCGGCGAAATGCATGCTCTGGCGAAAATCGCGAAGCCGGATGTCTGTGTAATAACCAACATCGGAGAATGTCATCTGGAATTTTTGGGGGATCGGGACGGCGTGCTGCGCGCGAAGTCCGAGATCTTTGATTTTCTGCGTCCGGACGGCCGCGTGATCCTGAACGGGGACGACGATAAGCTGGCGCAGCTTACGGAGGTAAAAGGAATCCGTCCCGTGTTTTTCGGGCTCGGTGCAGGAAATGAGATCTACGCGGATCACATTGAGAAAAAAGGGCTGGACGGAATCTCCTGCTGTATCCATACGAGGCAGGGCGAATTCGCGGCGCAGATTCCGGTGCCGGGTCTGCATATGGTGCGAAACGCACTTGCGGGGACCGCGGTCGGGCTGGAGTGCGGTCTTACGCTTGCGCAGATCCGCGCGGGAATTGAGAGCCTGCAGCCGCTGAGCGGCCGTTTTCATATTGTCCGGACGGAATACTGTACGATCATTGACGATTGCTACAATGCGAACCCGATGTCGATGAAGGGATCCCTGAACGTGCTGCAGGACGCGCAGGGCCGAAAGGTTGCGATCCTCGGGGATATGGGCGAGCTCGGCTCGGAGGAGGCGCAGCTTCACCGCGAGGTCGGAGTATATGCGGGCGGACTTGACATCGACTGCTGTATCTGTGTCGGTCCGTTGTGCCGGCATTTGGCGGACGGTATTGCTGAAGTGAATTCAAAGATGCAGGTCTGCTGTTTCGAGGATATTGAGGCGCTTTCCGGGAAACTTTCTCAGCTTGTGCAGAGAGACGATACGGTTCTTGTCAAGGCGTCGCACTTCATGCATTTTGAGCAGATCGTGCAGTGTTTGGAAAAGTTATGAAAGAATTTTTGATTTCTGATAGAAAATTATTAAGGAAAATTAATATTTTTTAGTGGTTTTATCGGAGCATATGTGTTACAATTAAAAAAATTTTTGTCTGATATAAAGTGAAACTACCGTGAAGTGTATTTCGCACGGAGGATTTTTTTGTAATGAATTTTGTGAAAGAGCTCATGAAAAAGGGCGCCGCGCTGATTCAGGGTGATGTCAAATACGAGGATGAGTCGAATCAGTTCTGTATCATGCTCCGCGTGTGCCAGATCATGCTGATCCTTTATTTTCTGGTGTTTGAAATTCTTACGTTTATTTTCTGGCCGGAGGGGAACAAGCTCCTTGTGCTGCCGTGGATTTTCATCATCATTGTCGGATTCTGGACAACTTATCAGTTTCGGACGAGGGTTGTGTTCCATATTTTCTCGATTTTTACCATTATCTGGATCTGGCTGTTCGTCCGCTATTTCGGCTGGGACGTAGGGGCGCAGCATTATCTGTTCCCACTGCTTGTCGTATCGTTTTTCGCGACCTACGACAACAGGCGCGGCAAGACGATCTACACGCTGGTTTTGTTGGCGTTTCGGCTGTACCTGTTTATTGATCTCAGCAAGAGGCCGCCAATCTATCCGCTGGAGCCGAGGACACAGACAAGTTTTCAGATTCTGAATATGGTTACGCTGTTCTCCATCCTGTTTTATGTCTGCTGGACGTTCAGCAATACGAATCAGGAGGCGGAGAAGAAGCTCGCGTACTACAACAAACGGCTGAAGCACGAGGCGCAGACGGATCAGCTCACAGGGCTTCTGAACCGGCGCAGCATGATCGAATTTCTGGAAAAGCGGACCTCAGGGAATTCGGAGGAATTCCTGAGCATTGCCATCGGGGACATCGATTTCTTTAAGAGAGTGAATGATACGAGAGGCCACAACTGCGGGGACGAGGTGCTTCGCAGGATTGCGGCGCTGTTTATGGAGTTCATGGACGGACGCGGCATGGTATGCCGCTGGGGCGGTGAGGAATTCTGCCTGGCGTTTTCGGAGAACGGAGACGTTGCGCATGGCTATGTCGACGATTTGCGTGCTCGTGTGCAGAATATGGAGATCACGGATCCGTCTACGGGAGAGGTTTTCCATGTGACGATGACGTTCGGTGTGGAAGAGTATGATTTCTCCGCTTCGATGACGGAGCTGATCCGGCGAGCGGACGACAAGCTGTACAAGGGCAAGGACAGCGGGCGGAACTGCACGATCTATTGAGACGGCCTGCACGAATAGAAAAGAAGAAACCGGTATACGAATAGGCGGACAGGATAAAACTGGCCGCCTGTATTGCGGAAGGGGAAGTTTGCTTGAACTTGCCCATTTTTCCATGAGAATAAATAAATTGGAGAGAGGAAAAGCGCATGGAAGAGAATGAACTTTTTGAGCGGGCCTCCGTGCCGAAGGCTTTCTTTACGCTGACGATACCGCTGGTCTTAGGAAGGATCGTCGGACTCGTCTACAATATGGTGGATACGTATTTTATCGCAAAGACGCAGGATGCGGCGCTCGTGGCGGGTGCGGGGCTGATGGCGCTTGCCGCGCCGCGGCTGATACGGTTTTTCCTGCAGGATGCGGCTATTGTGGAGAAGGGGAGCCTGATGCTGCGCTTCATGCTCGCGGGCGCGCCGTTTGCCGGATTGCTGTTGGTCTTCATCACGCTGTTTCAGGCGACCGGAAAGGCGATGCCGACGCTGGCTCTGACGCTGAGCCGGCAGGGAATTATTTACGCGATCTGCATTTTCGCGCTGCGTGCGGTGTTTGGATTTCACGGCGTTATCTGCGCGCAGGCGGTTTCGGATGTGCTGACGACGCTGCTGGCGCTTGTGTTGTTTGCAAGATCGGGGATCGTGGTGTAGCTTTGTATGCCATCTGCGCATACCTGAGGAATCCGGAGACGGGGCGCTCAAAACAGGGCGCAGATATTTGGTCGGAAAGATAAGGGATTGAAATGTTTTTGGAGAAGCTGAGCAGAATATGGAAGGGATCGGAAGGACGGACTTCCGGACATCAGGAGGAGAAAATCATGTATATTATTGTGGGGCTTGGAAATCCCGGGCCGAAATACGCGCATACGCGGCACAACGCCGGTTTTGAGGCGATCGACCGTCTGGCAGAGCGGTACGGGATCCGTATAGAGACGGAAAAATTTCGGGCGCTTACCGGTACGGGGGCGGTCGAAGGACAGAAGGTGCTTCTGCTCAAGCCCCTGACTTTTATGAATCTGAGCGGAGAGAGTGTCCGCGCGGCGTGCGAGTTTTATAAGATCGACCCGACGGAAGCGCTGGTCGTTCTGTATGACGACATCAGTCTTGCGCCCGGACAGTTGCGTATACGGGGAAAGGGCAGCGCCGGAGGACACAACGGGATCAAGAATATCATCAGCCAGCTCGGCACGCAGGAGTTTTTGCGCGTGAAGATTGGTGTCGGGGCAAAACCGGAGGATTGGGATCTGGTAGACTATGTGCTGAGTCGTTTCTCCAAGGAAGAGCTCCCCGAGATGGAGGATGCGTTTGACCGGGCGGCGAAGGCGGCTGCGATGCTGCTGACGGAGGACATCGACCGCGTGATGAACGAGTTCAATACACGCAAAGAAGCGAAACCGCAGGAAAAGGAGTAACGCTCAGATGTGCCGGGGCGGACGCGCAGAAGGGCGGCGGTCCGGATGCATCGGGACGGACATGGAGAAGGAATATTCATGAGAGCATTTATAGCGCCCATGCAGCAGTTGGGTGAATTTGAGGAGATCGGCAGAAAGCTTGGGGCGAACCGGGGCATGCTGCAGGTGACGGGCTGTATCGATTCGCAGAAGTCGCATTTCGTGTATTGCGCGGGCCAGCAGTTCCAAGAGATCACGGGGCGGGCGTTTGCGCGCGCGAATGGGACAGCCGGCCCGGGCTGGAGAACCGGGACAGGCAGTGCGGCAGGCGGCAGAGGCAGAACCGGGCAAATGTACGCGGGAGAAGCAGTCGGCGCGCAGACAGATGCGGCGGCGCGTTTTCCCGACGTGCCGTATGCTGCGTTAATCGTCACGTACAACGACCTGCGCGCGAAAGAAATCTATGAGAACTACCGTTTTTTTGACCGGGATGTCCTGTACTTCCCGGCAAAGGATTTGATCTTTTTTCAGGCGGACATCCACAGTAATCTGCTTGAACAGCAGCGGATCGCCGTGTTTAAGGCGCTGGTCGAGCGAAAAAAAGTGACGGTCATCACGACGATGGCCGCGTGCATGAACCATCTGGTGCCGTTTGAGGACTGGAAGGATCACATCATGGAGATCGACGGCGGCTGTGAGCTCGACGTCACGGAGCTGAAAAGAGAGCTGGTGAAGCTCGGCTATGAGCGCACCGGGCAGGTGGAGGGTCCGGGACAGTTTGCGATTCGCGGCGGCATCATCGATATTTATCCGCTGACCGAGGAAAATCCGATCCGCATTGAGCTGTGGGGAGAAGAGGTCGATTCGATCCGCAGCTTCGACGTGGAGAGCCAGCGGTCGATCGAGAATCTGGAATCCGTGCGCATTTATCCCGCGGCGGAGCTGATTCCGGACGATATGCAGAGGCAGGCGGCGCTGGAACGGTTGAAAAAAGAGGCGGCGAAGGCGGAGAAGGTCTTCCGCGAATCCGGAAAGACGGAGGAAGCTGCGCGGATCCGCAATCTTCTGCAGGATTGCAAAGATCAGATGGAGGAGTTCGCGGAACCTTTGTCAATGGAGTCGTTTATTGATTATTTTATTCCGCGGAAGACGACGCTTCTGGATTATTTTGACGAGAACACGACATTGCTCTTTCTCGACGAACCGAACCGGATGTTGGAGGCTGCGCAGGCGGTCGAAGCGGAGTTTCGCGAGAGCATGGAGCATCGATTGGAGAAAGGCTATGTGCTTCCGGGGCAGACGAGCCTTCTGTTTTCATGCAACGAGGCGGCGGCGGCAATCTGCCGGAGAAACGCTGTGGGGTTGTGCACATTGGAGAATGCCCGCGCTCCGTGGACGGTCTCGGGAAAGTTCGGACTGACCGTGCGTTCCGTCAATTCCTATAACAACAGCTTTGAATATCTGGTACAGGATCTGCGCCGCTGGAAGCGGGAGGGCTATCGCGTGATCCTGCTTGCGGCGTCCCGAACGCGCGGAAACCGTTTGGCCGGTGATTTGCTGGAGGAGGGACTTACCAGCTTCTACACGGAGGACGCAGATCGCGAGGTACAGCCGGGCGAGGTGCTTGTCACTTACGGGAACGCGCAGCGGGGGTATGAGTATCCGCTGATCAAGTTTGTCGTGATCACGGAGAGTGACATTTTCGGGCAGCAAAAGAAGAAAAAGAAGCGTCACAAGCGCTATGAGGGCCGGAAGATCCAAGACTTTGCGGAGCTCTCGGTCGGCGATTACGTGGTGCATGAGAACCACGGGCTCGGCATCTACCGCGGTATCGAGAAGGTGGAGGTCGACCGGGTCACGAAGGATTACATGAAGATCGAGTACGCGGGCGGGAGCAGCCTGTACGTGCCGGCGACACAGCTCGACGTGATCCAGAAATATGCGGACAGCGACGCGAAAACGCCGAAGCTCAATAAGCTCGGGACGCAGGAGTGGAACCGCACGAAGACGCGCGTGCGCACGGCCGTCCGGGAGATCGCGCAGGATCTCGTGAAGCTGTACGCCGAGCGGCAGAGAAAGGAAGGCTTTGTCTACGGCGAGGATACGGTCTGGCAGAAGGAGTTCGAGGAAATGTTCCCGTTTGAGGAGACGGAGGATCAAATTCTCGCGATCGAGGCTGTCAAGCGGGACATGCAAAGCCCGAAGATCATGGATCGCCTGATCTGCGGCGACGTTGGTTACGGCAAGACGGAGATTGCGATTCGCGCCGCGTTCAAGGCGGTGCAGGACGGCAAGCAGGTCGCCTATCTTGTCCCGACGACGATTCTTGCGCAGCAACACTACAACACTTTTGTGCAGCGCATGAAGGATTTCCCGGTGCGCGTCGATCTGATGTGCCGTTTCCGTACGCCTGCGGAGCAGAAACAGACGATCGAGGGATTGAAGAGCGGCATGGTCGATATCGTGATCGGGACGCATCGTCTGCTGTCGAAGGACGTGGAGTACAAAAACCTCGGACTTCTGGTGATCGACGAGGAGCAGCGCTTTGGTGTGGCGCATAAGGAGAAGATCAAGCAGCTCAAGAGCGACATCGACGTAATGACGCTGACGGCGACGCCGATCCCGCGCACGCTGCACATGAGTCTTGTCGGGATCCGCGACATGAGCGTGCTCGAGGAGGCGCCGCAGGAGCGCGTGCCGATCCAGACCTATGTCATGGAGTACAACGAGGAACTGGTGCGCGAAGCAATCAGCCGTGAACTTTCGCGCGGCGGGCAGGTCTATTACGTTTACAATCGGGTCAACAATATCGTGGAGATGACGAATACGGTCGCGGCTCTCGTTCCGCAGGCGCAGGTGGCGTTTGCGCACGGGCAGATGAAGGAACGCGAGCTTGAGCAGGTCATGTATGATTTCATCAACGGGGACATTGACGTGCTGGTGACGACGACGATCATCGAGACCGGGCTTGATATCTCGAATGTAAATACGATGATCGTGCACGACGCGGACAATATGGGACTCGCGCAGCTTTACCAGCTCCGCGGGCGCGTGGGGCGGTCGAACCGGACGGCCTATGCCTTTTTGATGTACCGCCGCAACAAGATGCTCAAGGAGGTCGCGGAGAAGCGTCTGTCTGCGATCCGCGAATTCACAGAGCTCGGCAGCGGTTTCAAGATCGCGATGCGTGATCTCGAGATCCGCGGCGCAGGCAATCTGCTCGGAAGCGAGCAGCACGGACACATGGAAGCGGTCGGCTATGACCTGTACTGCAAGCTTTTGAATGAGTCTGTCAGAGAGATTCAGGGTGAGGCGACACCGCAGGAGAGTTATGAGACGGCGATCGATCTGGATGTAGACGCGTTTATCCCGGATACTTATATTAAGAATGAGATTCAGAAGCTTGATATCTACAAGAGAATTGCGGCAATCCAGAACGAGGAAGAGTATGACGACATGCTGGAAGAGCTGATGGATCGTTTCGGTGAGCCGCCGCGTTCGGTGCAGAATTTACTTGTGATCGCGCGGATGCGTTCGCAGGCGCATGATGCGTATATCACGGAGCTGACGCAGAAGGGTGACGAGGTGAAGATTGTCATGTACGAGAAGGCGCAGATCGATACGACGAAGATCGACGGCCTGCTCAAATTCTACCGCGGAAGGCTGCGTTTCACGATCGAGACGAATCCGTACTTCACGTACATCAGACCGCGGACACAGTCGCCGGGCAGGGAGAGCGAGGGTATGATGCAGCTTGTGCAGGAGCTCCTTGCGGCGGTGCGGACGCTGAGCGAATAGAATGATATGAGTTTTATGCGTAACGGTTCAGATGAATCTGAACCGTTTACTCATCATGGATCACTGATATAACTCATGCAGTGAAATAAAAATCATATTCTCTTCCGGTTCCATATGGAAACCGGAACGGGAGATGAAAGCATATTTATAGCAATTCAGGTTTGTGGCTTTCACCTGATCAATCTCTTTGCGGATTATGGTCTGCGTGAGCGGTTCTTTGCGAAATTTTACTTCATAGAAAATGTATCCATTCTGATCTTCCGTCACAAGATCAAACTCGCCGTTTCGATTCTCGGAAGGTATATCGTAGTAATATTTCCCGATTTTCATAAATGGTTCAGGGAGTAGTCCGAGCCTGTTCTGGCGAATCAGATACTGACGGCAGATTTCTTCGAAAGCAAGAGGAACATATTTCTCATGAAAATCCTTTTCAATATAATGTTCATAAAACAGATCCGGATTCATGACACTTAATTGTGAGGAAAACCGGAATACATATCGATAAAAAAACCTGGACAGGTTGTCGATGATATAATATCCGGATTTTCTCTTGTTGTTTTCCTCGTTAATGGGAGACTGTTTGCTGACAACTTCCATCCGGATCAGCCTGTCAAGTACATCGATCATGGTCGGCGCACTTGTCACATGGGACTGAGAGAGAATATCGTTGTATTTCGAATATCCTTTTGCCAGCGCTTCAAAGACTTCATTTGCATTTGCAATTTTGGAAATCTCCGATCTCAGATACATGGTTACTTCATTTTCCAGACGCGCACCGGGGGATGCGATTAGTTCTGTAATGTTTTCACGTACAGAAAGGGCAGGGTCAATGAGTCTGTTATAGTATGGAATGCCGCCGAATACGCTGTACAGACGTACTTTATCTTCGTCAGAAAAGGAGGGATAAAACATAGCGGATTCGTAGTAGTCCATCGGCTTCAGATTGATGGTCAGATCGATCCGTCCGTAAAGAGGATTTTCGTCCAGTAGAAGAGACTTCATGGTATCGACAAAGGAACCGCAGATAATGAGCTTGAAGGCAGAACTATCACGGTATTTGTCAATAAGGGACTGAAGGATACTGTCCATCCCTTTGACTGTGTTTCTGACATAAGGGTACTCGTCCAGAACCAAGATCAGTTTCTCCTGATTGCCGCGCTGAAACAAAAAGTCGAGAATTTCTTCCATTCCGGTAAAGGAAAGGCGCGGGTAATTGAATTTTTCCGCGATCAGTGTAGCCAGGCTGTCTACATTGTTCAGTTCGGTCGTCTGTTTGCATTCATAATATATATATGCAGTAGATGTTTCGCGCAGACATTGTTTGATCAATTCGCTTTTCCCGACGCGTCTCCTGCCGTATAGTAATAATACATTCATCATGTCTGACTGAAACAGTTTGTGGATGCTTTTTTTCTGTTGCTCCCTTCCATAGAAAGTCATTTTATAAAATTACCTCCCACCCTGTTTGCATTTGATTCTACCACAAGGTCGTTACAATGTCAAAACTTATTCGGTTAAAACCGAGTCGGATAAAACCGAATAAAACTAACAGTCGATCCGCGGAGTCATCCGGAGAGCATAGCGAAAAGATTTATTTCCTGTATGGGAGAGAAGATTATGGATTTCAACCGTATGGTGGAGTTTCACCGCGCGCGCCATGCGCTTGTTACCCTGCTCACGCATCCGAACAGCCATCCGTACGACAGCGGACTGCTGATCACGGAAAACGGAGAAGATTACGAGCAGACCGTGACCGTGGGTTCGCTGGCCGAATTCGCAGAGCGCTGCATCGAGAGCGCGTCATAAACAGTTCTGAATTTGAAGACCAAAATGCACACCCGGAATACACGCGCGGGATATTACAATGACAGCAGCCGGTCGATCACATGCCCGGTTACATAAAAGGTCGTCTCAAAATGCATAAACTGCAAAATGTTTTCGTCCCACATGAACTTGAGCTGCGGCGGGAATTCGTCGTCGCTCTCCCAGAACTGGAGCCGGATCGAGAGGAACGGAAAAACGGGGAGCAGATAGGACACATCGCCAACCTCTGCTTTCGTTCCGCCCAGAGCTTCGCAGGCTGCTGCAAGCTGCGCGGTATGGTGATCGAAGGAGCGCGCCGTCGAGGCGAACATGTCATTTCCGGGAGCCGCCGCGAGGTTGGCTCCTTTCACATTGCTGATACCACAGTAATTTCCGGACAGACGACAGCCGTCCTTGGAGTAACAGAGCACGTCAAAGATGGAGAGGACTTCCTCAAATCCTGCTTCGTGCCAGAGACATTTTGATATATTTCCTGAGCTTTTGGCTGTCTCAGCGGACGTATCAGGAAATAGGTGCGCGCCGCTGTCTTTTTCGGACTGATACGCAGGATGCTCTGCGCAGATTTCCTTCCACTCGACATTTCCGCTGTGGCGGTCGATCCGGTAGCGCCGCGCGACGAATTCTATGTACAGAAAATCATCGTCGTGCTCCAGATAAAATTTATCGATCATACGCTGCTGGTCATACTTCAGAAATAATTTCTGCGACTCCTTTTTTGTCGTTTCGTAATTGGAACCGCGCATGAGAACCTCCTTCCCGTGCTGCATGTGTTACAGGAATCGTTTCTATTCTCTTTGTATTACTGCATCCTTACTTCGATTTCCATTTATATCCACATTTTAAACACTCCCATGCCGGATGTGTACTTAAAAGTCCTTTTATAACAGTACCATGAATGTTATTTGAACCGTTCCAGATTTCTCCGCATTTTGGACATTTATATCCGCCGGTCCTTATGCGCATTTGTTTCATTAACTCATCAATTTTCTCGTTATTTTTTATTACATCACTCACAATGTACCTCCCGCTGCCATAAATTCAGTTTGTCATTTTAAATTACGGATATCCTCGACCAGAGCGTCGACCTCTTCCTGCGTTGTCCCCCAGCTTGTGCAGAAGCGTACGCAACTGTGCGTGTCATCGATCTTCTTCTCAAACTCGAACACGTATTTCTCCGCGAGCTTTTCCATCCGGCTGTTTTCGAGCACGACAAACTGCTGGTTCGTACAACTCTCTATGTAGGGCGGGATGCCCCTTTCAGCAAAAGCGTGGCGGATCTGCTGCGCGAGTTCCGTCGCCCTTTTCGTGATCTCGAAATACAGTCCGTCCGCAAACAGCGTGTAGAATTGCAGACCGAGCAGCCAGCCCTTGGCGAGCATCGCCCCGTTCTGCTTGATGTAGCTGCGGAAATCGACATTCAGCTCCGGGTTTGTGATGACGAGCGCTTCCCCGAAGAGTGCGCCGCATTTCGTGCCGCCGCAGTAGAACAGGTCGGTCAGGCGGGCGAGATCCTTCATCGTCACGTCGTTCTCAGTCGCGCCGAGGCCGTAGCCGAGCCGCGCTCCGTCGACGAAAAGATACAACCCGTATTCCCGGCAGACATGGCTGATGTCTTCCAGTTCGCGAAGAGTGTAGAGCGTGCCGTATTCGGTCGGGAAGGACAGATAGACGAGCTTCGGCTGGGTCACATGCTCCGGGATGTCGCTGTCGCGGTACAGCCTTGCCTCAGCTTCGATCTGCGCAGCCGTGATTTTGCCGTCATGCGCGGGCAGCGCCTGAATCTTGTGGCCGCAGTGCTCGACCGCGCCGGTCTCGTGGACGTTGATGTGTCCGCTGTCCGCGCTGATAACGCTCTGGTACGGGCGAAGTGCCGCCGAGATCGCCGTGTAGTTGACCTGCGTGCCGCCGACCAGAAAATGCACCGCCGCCTGCGGACAGTCCAGATATTTTTTGATTTCCCCGGCGGCTTTTTCACACCACGGATCAATCCCGTAGCCTCCGTAGCTCTCATCGTTTGTGCGCGCGAGCGCTTCCAGAATTCGCGGGTGTGCGCCGCGGCTGTAGTCGTTATTGAAACGGATCATACGTATTCCCTTCTTTTATTTTTTGAAATAGTTTTCATTCGAATTTTATTCTATTACTCCGTAAATATAAGCGTTCAGGATATTTTGGGGCGCCTCATAATAAAAACTCGAATTGTAATCGTCAATTTTTTCACTGACGAAAGAATTGTACGCCTCAAATATTGCATCGATAACGGAAATCTCTTTTTCCTTTGCAATGCCTAGAATGAGCCGCTTGTACACTTTTCCGATATCCCAATGGCTCGGAACGGCATATCGGGCAGCGGATACGTTATCAAAATCGCCGTTTGAAATTCCGGATTTTTCGATGAAATGTTCGCTAACCGTGTCAATGTTATCGCTGTGATAAACGTCCGCAAGGTCGTATATTTTTTGAATCATGGATTTACCAAGCGCATTTACCACGGCAGAGCGTCTGTTTTTGGTGCGTCTTGCAATATATTCAACCAGACTGCAGGTAAAAAACAGATCGTTTTCTTTGCGCTCTTCCCGTCCTGTCATATGATTACCTCCTCACTTGCGACGAATTCCAGACACCGAAGTGCAGCGTCTGTGCAGAAGTTGATCTGGTGTGTCGGATATTTGAATCTTGCAAGAGACCAGAACTGTTCTCTTGTGAGGATACCGTCCATATAATCGGCGATGTAATTATAAATTTGATCATTTGCCATTGCGCCGATTACAATATCATAATCATGGGGCTGTCCGTGGCGGCAGTTAATGATGAAGTCAAGCCATTCCTCAGACATTTCCCTGAACTCCAGTATTTTGAGCTCCGTGTTCATACGCACGTTGTACACGCTGACAACAGGCGTATCGTACCGCTTTGCCCAGCGTTCGGCCTGTTCACGGATGACTGTGCAGTAGAAACCGGGACCGAAATCTTTCGTATTTTTTCCTATAATGATTTTCGGGTCGCCGATAGCGGCGTACCCGCCGTGATAAACGGTCATCTTGCCCATTTTGTGCCTCCGGGGTTAAACCTTATATAAAAATATACTAGCACACTTTCGCTGAAAAAAACAGATAGAATGCTTTTTGTTCCCTTCTTTTTTGAGATGTGGTAAAATGAATACCACAACATGAATACATCAGCAAGAGAGCATAGTAAAATGATGGAACAGGAACAAAAGCAGGAGCAGAGAATGCGGATTTCGGTCCGCAGCCTCGTAGAATTTATATTGCGTTCAGGTGATATCGACAACCGCCGGGGCGCATTCGCGGAGAAAGAAGCCATGCAGGAGGGCAGCCGCATCCACCGGAAAATACAGGGACGGATGGACAGCGGCTATCAGGCCGAGGTGCCTCTTTCTGTTGATATGCCCGCGGATGGATTCGTGCTGACGGTCGAGGGGCGCGCGGACGGGATCTTTCGCATGGACGATGTGATGCGTGCCCAGCGCGGTGTGATCTGGGGCTGTGAGCAGGAGGACGATTGTTCTCTGGATGCGTGGACGGCTGATGCAGCAGAAAAGAAGCCGAGGATGCTCGAAAGGGCGGGTATTTACATCGACGAGATCAAGGGCGTTTACCGCGATGTTGCCATGATCCGGGAGCCTGTGCCGGTGCATCTTGCGCAGGCAAAGTGCTATGCCTGCATATACGGCAGGCAGAAGGGCTTGGAACACGTCGGCGTGCAGATGACGTATTGCAACATCGAGACCGAGGAGATCCGCCGCTTCCGGCAGGAGTATTCCGTGGAGGAGCTTGGAGTGTGGTTCGACCGCGTTGTCGCGGAGTATCAGAAATGGGCGAAGCTGGAGCTTGACTGGAAAGAGACGCGGCAGGCTTCAATTAAGGGCTTGGAATTTCCGTTTCCGTGGCGCGAGGGACAGAAGGATGTGGCTGCCACCGTGTACTGGGCGATGCGGCGTCAGCAGAAGCTGTTTATTCAGGCGCCGACCGGGACCGGAAAGACGCTCTCGACGGTTTTTCCGGCTGTGAAGGCGGTGGGCGAAGGACTGGCAGACCGTATTTTTTACGCGACAGCCAAGACGGTCACACGGACGGTTGCGGAGGAGGCGTACGCAATCCTGCGGGGAAAAGGACTTCGTATGAAGACCGTGACGCTGACGGCGAAAGAGAAGATCTGCTTTACCGGGGAGGCAGAGTGCAATCCGGACGCCTGCCCATATGCAAAAGGACATTTTGACCGCGTGAATGATGCGGTATTTGAATTTATCTCGTCCGGCGAGGTCTTTGACCGTCCTTCGATCGAGGCGCAGGCGCAGAAGTGGCAGGTCTGTCCGTTCGAGTTCGGGTTGGATGTCTCGCTGTGGGCGGATGCGGTGATCTGCGATTACAATTATATTTTTGATCCGCGGGCGAAGCTGAAGCGTTTTTTCGGCGAGGGCGTGAAGGGGGATTATCTGTTCCTGATCGATGAGGCGCACAACCTCGTGGAGCGAGGCAGAGATATGTTTTCAGCCACGCTTTTCAAGGAGGATTTTCTGGAGCTGAGAAAAGTGATAAGACCGCATAGTCAGAAGCTGGCCCGTGCGCTCGGACGCTGCAATACTTGGCTTCTGGAACGCAAACGCGAATCCGATTCCGGGCCGGTACAGAGCCTGCCGGATATCGGGATGCTTCCGGTCTATCTGATGAATCTGTGCGGGATCATGGAGGATTTTCTGGAGGACTCGAGGGATGCGGAGGTAAACGAGAAGGTTTTGGAGCTGTATTTTCAGGCGCGGCGCTTTCTCGACACGAGCGATCTGCTGAACGAGAATTACGTAATTTACACGGAGCTTCTGGAGGACGGCCGTTTCCGGATCCGGCTGTTCTGCGTGGATGTCTCGCAGAATCTGCAGGAATGTCTTGATAAAGGGAAAAGCACGATCTATTTTTCGGCGACGCTGCTGCCGATCCGGTATTACAAGAGCCTGCTGAGCACGGAGAAGGAAGATTATGCGATCTACGCGCATTCGACGTTTCCGAGGGAGAATCGCTGCGTGATGATCGGGACGGACACGACCAGCCGGTACACGAACCGCACGGAGCAGGAATACCGCAAAATGGCGGAGTATGTGCTGCGACTGCTCCTTGCAAAGCGCGGGAATTATATGGTTTTCTTTCCGTCGTACCGCATGATGGAAAATGTGGCGCAGCAATTCACTGATTTGTGCCGAGAGTCTGGGGAGGAGATCCGTCTGCTGTGTCAGGAGAGCGGTATGAAGGAAGCGGAACGCGAGGAATTTCTGCGGCAGTTTGAGCAGCCGCACGCGAACGGGCTCGCGGGTTTTTGCGTGATGGGAGGAATTTTCGGGGAAGGAATTGACTTGGGCGGCGAGCGTTTGATTGGCGCGGTGATCGTCGGCACCGGGATTCCGCAGATCTGCACCGAGCGCGAGATCCTGAAACAGTTCTATGATAAACGGGGTGAGGACGGCTTTTTCTATGCCTATCTCTGTCCCGGCATGAATAAGGTGCTGCAGTCCGCAGGCCGTGTGATCCGCACGGAAGAGGACGAGGGCATCATCCTTTTGCTTGACGAGCGTTTCTCCGCCGCCCGCTATCGCCGGATGTTTCCGGAGGAGTGGGGGAACCCGGCGCTGTGCACGCTGGGGAATGTGCGCGAGAAGGCGGAGCAGTTCTGGGCGGACAGAGGAGGCACGGATGGAAGAATTTCGGGTTCTGCCGACGTGTAGGACGGCATAAAAGGCTTGTCGAAAAAAGCCGAGAGATATTGTAATATTTCAGATTATCCGTTATAATGAGGACAATGCGGAAACTCCGGCGGATTTTCCGTGCCGGAAGGAGAGCCGCATGCGGACGAATATTACAATCAATCATCAGGAGCGGAACGATATGAGTAATAAGCTTTCAAAGAAGAATAATAAGAAAAAACAGCCGAAAAAGAAATCCGGCATGGGACTTGTCTGGCTTACGGTGATCGGAGTCATTGTGATCGTAGGGATTCTGGCCTTCGTGATCCTGAATCAGCCGAATGAGGAGCAGGATACAGGAGGGACCGGGGACGCCGGGGCGGAGACAGAGCTCGATCTCTCAAAAGTTACCGGACCGAGCGTGACAATCTCGGTGAAGGACTATGGAGATATCAAGGTGAAGCTGGATGAGGAAGCGGCTCCGATCACGGTCGAAAATTTTGTCGGGCTGGTGAAGGACGGCTTCTATGACGGCTTGACGTTCCACCGGATCATGGACGGTTTCATGATTCAGGGCGGTGATCCGCTCGGCAACGGGACCGGCGGCTCGGACGAGACGATCAAGGGAGAGTTCTCGAGCAACGGTGTAGACAATCCGATCTCGCACAAGCGCGGCGTGATCTCGATGGCCCGCTCGAACGATCCGGACAGCGCCAGCAGCCAGTTCTTTATCGTGCAGGCGGACAGCACCTTCCTAGACGGCGATTATGCGGGCTTCGGTTACGTAACCGAGGGCATGGACATCGTCGACAAGATCTGCGAGGACATTGAGGAGGGCGAGAACGGAGCGGTTCCGCCGGAAGATCAGCCGATCATTGAGAGTATTACAGTTGATGACGACAAATAAATCGTGTTTAGTGAACAACCGGACGCCGCAAGAGCCGATGTGCCTGCCCACCGCAAACAAGTTGTTCTCCTTGATTTGTTGCGCCGCTTATTGACAACTGTCTCCGCAAACTCGCTACGCTCAAACATGCTCCGACAGTTGTCGCTATGCTCACGAATCCGCGTCGAACTGCCTATCGTTTGCTTGCGGGCAGGCAACATCCGGCTATTTTGCGGCTGTTCCGTTCGCAGACTACGCACAGCCTGAACAGGGAATTGCGATGCCAAGGCAAACCGTTGAGGGCCGCCGGTACTTAGCGAATGCAAAAGCATGAGCTTAGTACCGCTGCGTGACCGATCCGAGCGGAAGCATGTTTGCATTGGCATCGACAATTCCTGTCGGGCGTCCGTATATCGAAGTTTACTATACATGAAGAAGGAGGACTTACATGAGCAAAGTCAGAAGAGTGTATGTGGAGAAGAAGGAGCAGTTCGCCGTAGCCGCGAAAGGGCTTGCGCATGAGATGCGCAGCTACCTCGGGGCGGCCGGCCTTCGGGGCATCCGGATCCTGATCCGCTACGATGTGGAGAATGTCTCGGACGCGGTGTTCGCGGATGCGTGCAGGACCGTGTTTGCCGAGCCGCCGGTGGATCTTCTCTATGAGGAAGAGTTCCCGATGGCGGACGACGAGAGGGCATTCGCGGTAGAGTACCTGCCGGGACAGTTCGACCAGAGGGCGGATTCCGCGGTGCAGTGTGTGAAGTTTCTGAAGGAAGACGAGGAGCCGGTGATCCGTTCTGCGACGGTTTATGTAGTGTCCGGCGAGGTTTCGGATGAGGAGTTTGAGGCGGTCAAGTCCTACTGCATCAATCCGGTAGACTCGCGCGAGACGGGTTTTGCGAAGCCGGAGACGCTGGTGACGGAGTTCGAGGAACCCTCGGACGTGAGCATTTTTGAGGGATTTATTGCGATGGGAGAGACGGAGCTGAAGACGCTCTATGATTCTTTGAATCTGGCGATGACGTTCCGGGATTTCCTGCACATTCAGAATTATTTTAAAAACGAGGAGAAGCGTGATCCGTCGATGACGGAGGTGCGCGTGCTCGATACCTACTGGTCGGATCACTGCCGTCATACCACGTTTTCGACGGAGCTCAAGGATGTTGCATTTGACGACGGCTACTATCGGACTCCGATCGAAGGGACGTACCGGCAATATCTGGCCGATCATGAGGAGATGTTCAAAGGGCGGGACGACAAGTTTGTCTGCCTGATGGATCTCGCGCTGATGGCGATGCGCAAGCTGAAAAAAGAGGGAAAGCTGCAGGATCAGGAGGAGTCGGACGAGATCAACGCCTGCAGCATCGTGGTTCCGGTCGAGATCGACGGGAAGACCGAGGAGTGGCTTGTCAATTTCAAGAATGAGACGCACAATCACCCGACGGAGATCGAGCCGTTTGGCGGCGCAGCGACCTGCCTAGGCGGCGCGATCCGCGATCCGCTCTCCGGGCGCACCTATGTCTATCAGGCGATGCGCGTGACGGGCGCGGCCGATCCGAGGGCTTCCGTGAAGGATACCCTGAAGGGCAAGCTGCCGCAGAAGAAGCTTGTGCGTGAGGCGGCGCACGGCTACAGCTCCTATGGCAACCAGATCGGTCTGGCGACCGGCTATGTCAAGGAAATCTATCATCCGGCTTACGTGGCGAAGCGTATGGAGATCGGCGCGGTCATGGGCGCCGCTCCGAGAAGCGCCGTGATCCGGGAAAATTCCGATCCGGGCGACATCATTATCCTGATCGGCGGCAGGACGGGGCGCGATGGCATTGGAGGGGCGACCGGCTCCTCGAAGGTACACACGGAGGCGTCCATCGAGGTCTGCGGTGCGGAGGTGCAGAAGGGCAATGCGCCGACCGAGCGCAAGCTGCAGAGGCTGTTCCGTCGTCCGGAGGTCAGCAGACTGATCAAGAAGTGCAACGATTTCGGCGCAGGCGGCGTTTCCGTGGCGATCGGAGAACTCGCGCCGGGACTTGAGATCAATCTGGACAAGGTCCCGAAGAAATATGCGGGATTGGACGGCACGGAGCTCGCGATCTCCGAATCGCAGGAGCGAATGGCCGTCGTGGTCGATCCGAAAGATGTAAAAGAATTTATGGACTATGCTGCCGAGGAGAATCTGGAGGCAGTCGAGGTGGCTGTCGTGACGGAGAGCCCGCGGCTTGTTCTCAAATGGAGAGAGAAAGAGATCGTCAATATCTCCCGTGCGTTCCTCGACACGAACGGCGCGCATCAGGAGACAACGGTCGCGGTAGAGATGCCGTCCGAGACAGAGAAATATTTTGTGAGAAATGAGGTACCGGACGTCCACGCGAAGTGGCTTGACACGCTCGCAGACCTGAACTGCTGCTCGCAGAAGGGGCTTGTGGAGATGTTCGACGGCTCGATCGGCGCCGGTTCGGTGTTCATGCCGTACGGCGGAAAATATCAGTTCACCGAGACGCAGGCAATGGTCGCGAAACTCCCGGTGCTTGAAGGCAAGACCGACACGGTGACGATGATGGCTTACGGCTTCGATCCGTATCTGTCGAGCTGGAGCCCGTACCACGGCGCGGTCTACGCGGTTCTCGAGTCGGTTGCAAGGATCGTGGCAAACGGCGGAGATTACAGCAAGATCCGTTTCACGTTCCAAGAGTATTTCCGCAGGATGAGCGAGGATCCGAAGCGCTGGAGTCAGCCGTTCGCGGCACTGCTGGGCGCATACTCGGCGCAGCTCGGCTTCGGTCTGCCGTCGATCGGCGGCAAGGACAGCATGTCCGGCTCGTTCAATGAGATCGACGTGCCGCCGACGCTTGTATCGTTCGCGGTGGATGTTGCGAGCGACAAGACGATCATTACGCCGGAGCTTAAAAAGGCAGGCAGCAAGCTTGTGCTTTTGCATTTTGAGAAGGATGGGTACGATCTTCCGGTTTATGGGAAGATCATGGAGCAGTACGCGAAGTTCCACGAAGACATCAAGGCGGGGCGCATCATTTCGGCTTACGCGCTTGACGGCAAGGGACTCGCGGCGGCGCTCTCGAAAATGGCTTTCGGCAACGGGCTCGGCTTCAAGATTGAGCATAACATTGACGAGAGAGACCTGTTCACGGCCGGTTTCGGCGATATCGTGGCCGAGGTGCCGGACGGGGCGGTCGGCCCTCTTGCGATCACATATACGGTGGTCGGTGAGGTTGTCAATAACGGAATATTTGAATATAAGGACGTGAAGATCCCGATTGATGAGGCACTGCAGGCGTGGACGGGTACGCTGGAGCGCGTGTTCAAGACGGACTCCGGCATCCCGACGATCGGCGGCGGTCTCGACATCGACGGCAATCCGACGAACGGGCCGCGGGCGTATTTCTTCGCCGGAAGGGAAGAGGATGGGACGATCGTCCACAAGGAGAACGGCTGCTATGTGACGCCGAACGTCCATGTATGCAGGCACAAGGTGGCGAAGCCGCGCGTGTTCATCCCTGTTTTCCCGGGTACGAACTGCGAGTATGACAGCAAGAAGGCGTTCGAGCGCGCAGGCGCGGAGGTGGACGTCAAAGTCTTCCGCAACCTGAGCGCGCAGGACATTCGCGATTCCGTGGAGGTCTTTGAGGAAGCGATTTCTCAGGCGCAGATCATCATGTTCCCGGGCGGCTTCTCGGCGGGCGACGAGCCGGACGGCTCCGCGAAGTTCTTCGCGACCGCGTTCCAGAACGCGAAGCTGAAAGAGGCGGTCATGAAGCTTTTAAATGAGAGGGACGGACTGGCGCTCGGCATCTGCAACGGGTTTCAGGCGCTCATAAAGCTCGGGCTGGTGCCGCACGGTGAGATCGTCGGACAGACGGAGGATTCGCCGACGCTGACATTCAACACGATCGGCCGCCATATCTCGAAGATGGTTTACACGAAGGTTGTCAGCAACAAATCTCCGTGGCTTTCGCTCGCACAGCCGGGCGGCGTCTACACGAATCCGGCATCTCACGGCGAGGGCCGCTTCGTGGCGAGCAAGGAGTGGCTGATGAGGCTGTTTGCGCACGGACAGGTGGCGACGCAGTACTGCGATCCGGACGGAGAGATCCGGATCGATGATGAAATGTGGAATATAAACGGATCTTACTTTGCGATTGAGGGCATCACGAGCCCGGACGGCAGAGTGCTCGGCAAGATGGCGCACTCGGAGCGCCGGGGAGATTCGGTGGCCGTCAACATCTACGGGGAGCAGGATCTGAAGATTTTTGAATCGGGAGTCGCATATTTCAGATGAGTAAACAAAGGGTACGAGCGGATAACTTTGAACAATTAATCGAGATCGTCAAGGCGGTTCAGCGCGGAAAGGATCCGGAAGAGTCCCTGCGGGAGAAAGAGGAGCAGGAGCTTCGGGAATTGCTCGCCCGTGAAGAAGGCGAGGCGGAGCTTCCCGAGGAGGAGCGGACGCCGGAGGAGCAGCAAGAGGACGTGCGGACGATCAGCCGTCTGCTGCACAGGTGGAAGCCGGGCGATGGGCGGAACAAGGATCGGACAGGCGAGAACTCCGGCAAAGCGGACAAAGACGAGTCGGGCGCGGACAAGGCAGACGCGGACAAAACAAATGTGGCCGGGGCGGATGCCGATCGTGCGGATAAAGGCGATCCGGATGTGGACAAGGCAGATGCAGATAAAGCGGACGCGTCTTTGAAGGTCAAAAAGCCGCCGCTTTTTCAGAGGCTTAAAGACATGCTCCCGGAACAAAAGCCCAAGGCAAAGCGCAGGAAAAAGAGAGCGGAAAATGCGCCGGACAAGGACGGTGCGGCGACCCTGCGCGGAAAGCTTGCCCGGATCGGATTCCGACGTAAGGAGATGCTGCTTGCGGGGACAGGACTTTTGCTTGCGATATTTGTGGTCGTTCTGATCGTTCGCTCGGTCACGCTCTCGCAGGCGGAGAAGCGCAAGATGGAGGGAGTGACGGCCGACGAAGGCCTGACGGTCCTACTTGAGAAGAAGCCGGATCGGTGGTGCCAGTCGTACCCGGTAGAGCTGACGGTCCGTGCGAAGAATGCACAGATCGACAAGGCGACCGTGAACGGCACCGATTATATACTGGATGAGAAGGGCAGGCTTACGGCGAAGGTGAGCGAGCCAACGCTGGATGTCTCTGTGAATACAGATCAGGGAACTTTGAAGGCGCGGGTCGAGGTCCCGATGATCGACGCACAGTCTCCGATCGTCAATGTGACAAGGAAGCAGGATCAGATCACGGTGTCGGCGGGGGACGCGCGTTCCGAGATCGCAAAGATCCGTTATGCGGTCGTACATAACAACGCGCTCTCCAATGTTCCGGAATATCTGGATTACACTACGCCTCTTACCTTTGAGGAGGATAGCGTTTATTATTTCTATGCGCAGGATGCGGCGGGCAATCGGTGCAGGCCGCTTGTGACGACGATGGAGACCGCGCAGTCGCTCAGCCTTTCCCGGGAGGAAGCCGATCTTTACCCGGATGAGACGATCTATCTGGAGGCGCAGGTGGAGCCGGAGGGCGCGCTCTTGAACAACTTGAAATTTACGAGCGCGAATCCGGAAGTGGTCTCGGTGGACAGCACGGGAAAAGTGACGGCTCAGGGCATCGGAAGCACGATCGTTACGGTGAGCGCCGACGAGGTGAAGGAGGCGTCCTGCAAGGTGACGGTCGGAGAGAGCCGGTCCGTGACGATCAGCGCGGTGGGAGACTGCACGCTCGGAACGGACGTGGGTCTCAATTCAAGCACCAGCTTCGACGCGTTTGACATCGTCAACGGACATTCATGGTTTTTCCAGAATGTGAAGGATATTCTGAGCGAGGATGACGCGACCTTCGCGAATCTGGAGGGGACGCTCACGACCGAGACGCAGCGCGAAAATAAGCAGTATGCGTTTAAGGGTGACCCGTCCTACACACAGATCTTGAAAAACGGCTCGATCGACGTGGTGACGCTCGCGAACAATCACAGCAGTGACTACGGGCCGCAGAGCCTTGCGGACACGAAGCGGTATCTGACAGAAGCCGGTATCGACTACTGTCAGGATACCGAAATTGCGGTAAAGAACGTCAACGGAATCCCGACCGCTTTCGTCGGCATCTATGTGCTGGACGACGGCATGGACAGCGAAAAGGAGCTGCGCGAGGCGGTTGCGGCGGCGAAGGAGCAGGGAGCAAGGCTCATTATCGTCGCATTCCACTGGGGAAATGAGAAAGAGACGCAGCCGGATGCCACCCAGCAGGAGCTGGCGCATATCGCGGTAGACTGCGGCGCAAATCTGGTGGTAGGACATCATCCGCATGTGCTGCAGGGGATTGAGAAATACAATGGGGCGTACATCGTCTACAGCCTCGGGAATTTCTGCTTCGGGGGCAATAGCGCTCCGTCTGATATGGATACCATGATCTTCCGGCAGACCTTTACGGTGACGCAGGACGACGTGCTGGACGATGATCAGATCGAGATCATTCCGTGCAGCATTTCCTCGGAGGCATACTACAACAACTATCAGCCGACGCCGGTGCAGGATGCGGAGGCGCAGCGGATCCTCGGTCGCATCAATGAATACAGTGCGCCGTTCGGGATGAGCTACGGCGCCTCGGATCAAACAGCCGAGACTGAAGCGGACGGCTCGGTCGACGCAGCCCTAGGCGACGCGGACGGAACTTCAGACGGTTCGGCCGACGCAGTCTCAGTCGACGCGGGTGAAACTTCAGACGGCTCAGCCGATGCAGCCTCAGGCGATGGGAGCGGAACCTCGGACGGAACAATCTGATACACAGTTGGGAAGGTGCAACATAGCGTTGCACCTTCTTTTTCTTTCGACATATTTTGAAAAATTTTCAGGTAATTCAAAGACTGCCACCGATTTTGCAAATAAAATGACACCTATTGCATCGATATATTGAAAAATTCTGGTGGAAGTGCTACCATTTTTGCCGCAGGGAACTCATATGTTCTCGGATCGTCAGGAGCAGACGAAGAAAGGGGCGGTCAAATATGGTCTGTTGTCAAAAAGCGAGAAAAATATACTACCAAGCGCTGGAGGGCAGCCGGTACCTCTTGGCGGATGAACGCGATAAGAAAAAACTCCTTGATATCCTTTTTGCCGTTGAAAAGGAAGAAGAGTGGCTGATCTATGCGTTCTGCCTGACCGATGACGGCGCATATTTTGTTGTAGAGGCATCCGGAGTCTCCTCGGTCCGAAGGGGCGCTTGGCGGGCCGCGGGCGAATTCCTTGGGAGGTATCGGGCAAATTCTTCGCATCCGAGAGGACGGGAGACATTCCTCAGGGGCGATACGCCCAAGGAGCTTGATTCGCTATGGGAGATTGCGGCCCGCTGCCGGCAGATCCACAGGCTGCCTCTCGAAAAGGGCTATGTCAGCCGGCTGGATGATTACTGGTGGAGCAGCTATATTACATACGCCGGGGAGTACGACTGGAAGATGGTGGACTGCCGGATTTTGTCGTTGTATTTTTCGGCGGATCCGGAAGTCGCACGGCGTCGGCTCGTGAAGTTTCACCAGTAATCAATAGATAAAAACGACCGGACGTGTAATTTGTGACGAAATTCGAATATATTTCTTAAAAATTTGAAAAAAGCATGACAAATGAAAAGAATGGTGCTAGAATGTAAAGCCGGATGAGATACTAACTGTGAGGAGATTCCAATCATGAAACACAGAGCATTGCTCTTGGCAGTGTCAGCCGCGGTGGGAGTTTTCCTTCTGACTGCGTGTACTTCCTCAGAGGAAGAGATCGCGCGGGACGTCAGGACAGAGTCTTCCGGAAATGCAGGCGCGGCGGATGATGGGAGCGCCGACGGCGCTGCGGATCAGCAGGAGGTGTCCGCGGACACGGGCGACGGCTCAGGAGCATCGGACACTTCGGACGGGCAGACACAGGACGGGGTGTCGGAGGATACGTCTTCTCAGACAGAGACGGGCGCGCCGGAAGAGCCTCAGACGGAAGCGGTGCCTGCCGATGCAGGAGCGGCACCCGTAGAGGATATCTGGTCGGGGACGTTCGCAAGCGATCAGGAGACGGTCACGATCTCATTGCTCGACGCGAACAGCTTTTCGTTTTCCTTTGCGAATTCCGGGATCTCGTCGACCGCGGAAATAGACGGGACGCAGGCGATATACCGAGGAGACGACTACCACGTGGTGGTATTTGAAATGAACGAAGGGGTTTTGCACATCACCGTGTCGAGCGAAGAGGATTTTGACGCATCCGCTTCGCCGTTGAACGGGACGTATGTGCGGCAGACAGTGACTTCAGACACTGAATGGGGAGAAGAGGAAACATGAAATTAGAAGCGATCAAAAACTGGTTCAAGCGGTATCCGTACATGGTTGCGCTGGTGTACATGGCGTTTTATCTGACGGTGTTCCATTATCTGGAAAACACCGTGGTGCCGAAGTATATTGTACACTGCAAGCTGGACGAGATGATCCCGTTCTGCGAGGCTTTCATCATTCCGTATATATTCTGGTTCCCGTATATGGCGGGCGCGTTCATCTGGTTCAAGCACCGCGGCTGGGAGGATTATTCGAAGCTGTGCAGGCTCATATTCTCGGGACTGACGATCTGCCTGATCATCTATTATATTTTCCCGACGGGACTGAATCTCCGGCTTGCGGCGAATCCGCACGAGACCGGTTTCCTCTATAATATGGTCGTCATGCTGCGCGCGATCGACACGCCGACGAATGTCTGTCCGTCGATCCATGTGATGAACACGGTCATGGTGTTTCAGGCGATCTGCAGTCTGGAGAATCTGAAGCATCGGAAGCTTACAATCGCCGTGCATTTCGTGATCATGGTTCTGATCTGCGCATCTACGGTGATGCTGGATCAGCATTCGGTGATCGATGTGGTATGCGGCGTGATGATGAGCGTTGTGATCCACGGGCTGGTCTACAAGGTCGAGTGGAGAGAGGAGCTTGCGCGCAGAAAGACGGAAGTGCGCAGGATTTCCTGAAATTAGTGCTTGACTTTTAATTATACTTTGGATTATAATAGCGAAGCGGGTTGTGTGACAGCCCGCTTCTATGGGGTCTTAGCTCAGCTGGGAGAGCATCTGCCTTACAAGCAGAGGGTCACAGGTTCGAGCCCTGTAGGCCCCATACAACAACATATGGCGGAATAGCTCAGCTGGCTAGAGCACACGGTTCATACCCGTGGTGTCGAGAGTTCAAGTCTCCCTTCCGCTACTTTGAAAGCATCGCAGAGCGCGGTGCTTTTTCTTTTTGCGCCGCATAAGATTTGTCAGGTGAAAAACATCCGATATCCATTGACATAAAACTTTGAAAATGATATGCTAATTGTGTATATTCTGCAAAAAACAGCTCAGGTTCGGACAACTGTTCCGAGATGTTTTTGCGAATAAATATTGCATAAATTTTGCGGCCGTGACACGACGGCAGAATGGAGACAAAATGGCATTATTGGATGAATTGAAAGGGCTTGGCTCAAATGTTGACGAAGGTCTGGAACGCTTTATGGGGAATGCGGCGCTTTATGAGAAGATGCTGCGCAAGCTTCCGGATATGATAAGGAAGACGGACGTCGGAGGGGCGTTCGCGAACGGGGAGCTGAAAGAGGCGGAGGAGCAGGCGCACGCGCTGAAGGGCGCTACCGGGAATCTTTCTGTTACGCCGCTTTACGAGGGCTACACGAAGGTCGTGGATCTTCTGCGGGCCGGACAGGCGGACGAGGCGAAGGCAATCTATGACGGAATGATTTCCGTGCAGGAGCAGGTGATCGCCTGCATTGAGCGTAGCGAATGAGCGCGTGTAAAATAGCGAAAATGGCGGGCAATCGCGAAACGACTATGAGAGGGGTGCGGATAATTTGACGGACATGACAATATTGATTGTGGATGATGTTGAGATCAATCGCGGGCTTCTTACGGAGATATTCGGGGACGAATATAATATTATCGAGGCGTCGAACGGCGTGGAGGCGGTCAAGGTGTTGAACGGAGACACCAAGATCTCGGCGATGCTGCTCGATCTGCTGATGCCTGAGATGGATGGACTGGGCGTGCTCAGAGAGATGAACAAGAACGGTATGATCAAGTCGATCCCGGTCTTTCTGATCACGGCGGCCAACAGCAACGAGATGCTGATGGAAGGATATAACCTTGGCGCGGTCGATATTATTTCCAAGCCTTTTACGCCGCATTTCCTGCGCAGCCGGATCAACAGGGTAATCGAGCTCTATCGGCACAGGAATGAGCTGGAGAGCATCGTCGCCGAGCAGGTGGAGAAGCTGAATCGGATGAATCAGTCCGTGATCGAGACGCTGGCGACGGTCATCGAGTTCCGGGACTGCGAGTCGGGCGAGCATGTCAAGCGTATTTCCGGACTCACGAATCTGCTGCTGACGCAGGTGAGCAATACGTATCCGGAGTACAATATGCCGAAAGCGGAGATTGAGAAGATTGCGCTGGCGTCCGTGCTTCACGACGTGGGCAAGATCGCGATCCCGGACGGCATTCTGAACAAGCCGGGCCGTCTGACGCCGGAGGAGTTCGAAATCATGAAGCAGCACACGGTCAAGGGCGGGGAGATCCTGCAGACGATCCCTGAGATCATGGATGCGGAGATTTACGAATATAGTTTTGATATCGCGAGACACCATCATGAGCGCTGGGACGGAAGAGGATATCCGGACGGCCTGAAGGGCGACGAGACGTCGATCGGCGCGCAGGTTGTGGCGGTGGCGGATGTCTACGACGCGCTCACCTCGGAGCGTGTCTACAAGAAAGCGTTCGACCATGATACCGCTGTGAAGATGATCCGTAACGGTGAGTGCGGCACGTTCAACGAGAAGCTGTTGAGCGCGTTCGCGGCGGTCGAGGACAGGATCAGGAACAGAGAATGGCTGAGTGAATAAGGCATACGAAAGGACAGGACGCTATGAAGAAATATGACGTGACGGCGCTGGGCGAGCTGTTGATTGATTTTACGGAGAACGGCGCCAGCGGTCAGGGGAATCCGTTGTTTGAGGCGAACCCGGGCGGGGCTCCGTGCAACGTCCTCGCCATGCTCGGAAAGCTGGGAGACAGGACGGCGTTTATCGGAAAGGTCGGGAAGGACTTTTTCGGAACGCAGTTGAAGGAAGCGGTTGAGGAGGTCGGGATTGATGCCACGTACCTCTACATGGACGAGAAGGTACACACAACGCTCGCGCTGGTACATACGTTTCCGGACGGCGATCGGGATTTTTCCTTCTATCGGGATCCGGGAGCCGATATGATGCTGACCGAGGACGAGGTGCCGGAGGAACAGATCCGCGATTCAAAGATTTTCCATTTCGGCACGCTGTCCATGACGCATGAGGGCGTCCGCAAGGCTACGAAGAAAGCGCTCTCCGTCGCGAAGGCGGCCGGGACGATGATCTCCTTCGATCCGAACCTGCGCCCGCCGCTCTGGGAATCGCTCGACGACGCGAAGGAGCAGGTGCTCTACGGGCTCGGATTCTGCGATATCCTGAAGATTTCGGACAACGAGATCCAGTGGCTGACCGGTGAGGAGGACTTCACGCAGGGCGTCCGGTGGATCAGGGAGCGTTATCCGCAGATTCGGCTGATCCTTGTCTCGATGGGCAGGGATGGCAGCCGCGCGTATTACGGGGATTCGATCGTCGAGGTTCCGGCGCGTCTGTGCCCGGACACGATCGAGACGACGGGCGCCGGGGACACGTTCTGCGGTTGTGTGTTGCATTATGTCTGCGGACACGGGCTCGACGGCCTGACGGATCAGGATTTGAAGGAGATGCTCTGCTTCGCGAATGCGGCGGCCTCGATCATCACGACGAGAAAGGGCGCGCTGCGCGTGATGCCGAATCCGGAAGAGATACAGAGCGTTCTTGCCGCGGAGAAATAAAAATTAAATAAAAGAATCCAGAATCAGAAATACCGTTTGCATCGGGTTTTCAAACGCCCGTGCAAGCGGTATTTTTGCTTTTTCCGCCTTGAGTTGAATTTCCTCGAATTTTGTGTTAAATTAGAAGACAGAAATTACCAAATTCTGGAAATTAGAAGGTGAAGACGGTGAAGCGGGAATATCTTGAGGATGATGTACTGAGCGCGTTTGAAAAGAGAATACGTCTGATTTTTGAAGAGTTTGATAATATCTATATCTCTTTTTCCGGAGGAAAGGACAGCGGACTTCTTCTGAACATGGTGCTGGATTACCGGAGAAAATATTATCCGGAGAAGGTGATCGGCGTCTTCCATCAGGATTTTGAGGCGCAGTACACCGTGACGACGCAGTATGTGGAGCGGACGTTCGAGCGCATCCGAAAGGAAGCGGAGCTTTACTGGGTCTGCCTTCCGATGGCGACGCGCACGGCGCTCGGCAGCTATGAGATGTACTGGTATCCGTGGGACGACAAGAAACAGGACATCTGGGTCAGGGAAATGCCGAAACACGACTATGTGATCAACATGGAAAACAATCCCATGACGACCTACCGCTATCGGATGCATCAGGAGGATCTGGCGAAGCAGTTCGGGCGCTGGTACCGGATGTCCCACGGGGACAAGAAGACCGTTTGCCTGCTGGGAATGCGGGCGGACGAGTCCCTGCAGAGGTACAGCGGTTTCCTCAACAAAAAATACGGATATCGGGGCGAGTGCTGGATCAGCAAGCAGTTTAAGGACGTCTGGTGCGCTTCTCCGCTTTATGACTGGACCTCCGAGGATGTCTGGCACGCGAATTATCTTTTCAATTACGATTATAACCGCCTGTATGACCTTTATTATATGGCCGGACTGAAGGTATCGCAGATGCGCGTGGCGTCGCCGTTCAACGATTATTCCAAGGACGCGCTGAACCTGTACCGCGTGATCGATCCGCAGATCTGGGTGAAGCTGGTAGGACGCGTGCAGGGCGCAAATTTTGCCAGCATTTATGCGAAGACGAAGGCGATGGGCTATCGCAGCGTTTCGCTGCCGGAGGGGCATACGTGGAAGTCCTACACGCAGTTTTTGCTGGATACGCTCCCGACCAGACTCAGAAACAATTATGTGAAGAAATTCAACACCTCGATCGAGTTCTGGCACAAGACCGGCGGCGGACTGGACGAGGAGACGATTCGGGAGCTCGAGGAGCACGGCTACAAGATTCAGCGAAACGGCGTCTCCAACTATACGCTGAACAAAAAGTCGCGCGTGATCTTTCTTGAGAAAATTCCGGACGACACGGACGACATCAAATCGACAAAGGATATTCCGAGCTGGAAACGCATGTGCTTTTGCATTTTGAAGAACGACCACATCTGCCGTTTCATGGGGTTCGGCATGACGCGGGAGCAGCAGAAGCGCATCAATCTGATCCGGGATAAGTACAAGAGCGTGGAGGATATGAATTATGGAACATAAGAGCCCTGCCTATGGCGTGATTGCAGTGCCGATCGAGAAGATTAAGCCGAATACATACAACCCGAATGCGGTCGCTCCGCCGGAGATGAAGCTGCTCTATGACAGTATCAAGGCGGACGGGTACACGATGCCGATCGTCTGCTACTACGACAAGGAGGATGACAGCTACATCATCGTGGACGGCTTTCACCGCTACCGGGTCATGCTGGAGCATCAGGACATCTACGACAGGGAGGGCGGCATGCTTCCGGTCTCTGTGATCGACAAGCCGATCGACCAGCGGATGGCGAGCACGATCCGCCACAACCGCGCCCGCGGCAGCCACGATGTGGATCTGATGAGCAACATTGTCAAGGAGCTGCACGAGTTCGGACGTTCGGATGCGTGGATTTCGAGGCATCTTGGGATGGATCGCGATGAGATCCTGCGCCTGAAGCAGATCACCGGTCTGGCGGCGCTGTTCAAGGACATCAATTTCGGGCAGGCGTGGAAGCCGGTGGACGAGCTGGATATGGACGAATAAAATTAATTTTTAATACTCTTTTTAGAATTAGTGTAGTATACTAGGTGACAGGGCGAAACGCCGACACGGAGGTATGCTATGAAGAAGAAAAAGAAGAGCTGGAAAGGGAAGGGGCTGGTTCTCGTGCTGCTGGCGGCGGCAGTTGGGGCCGGCCTTTATCTGCATGCGAGAAAAAAGGAGACGGAGAATCGGCTGCCGGAGAACATGAGGATCGAGGAGGCGGCCCGCGGTACGATCCGTATTACGACAGAGGGCAGCGGCTCGATCGAGGCGGCGGACGAGTATCCGGTTTTGGCGGAATACACGCTGAAGATCGACACGGTCAAAGCCGAGAACGGGGACGTGGTGCAGGAGGGCGATGTGCTGGCGACGGTCGATGAGGATTCTGTGAAGGAGCAGATCTCACTTCTGGAGAACAGTCTGTCCGAGCTGAACGCCGCGATCAGCACGTCGGACCGCTCCGGTTCCTCGTCGCTGACTTCTCCGATCTCGGGGCGGGTGAAACGTATTTTTGCGAAAGAGGACGATGTGCTGACCGATGTGGTAACGGAGCACGGCGGCGTCATAGAGCTGTCTGCGGACGAGAAGCTGAAGGTAGAGTTCACCCCAGTGAAAGCGCTGAAGCCCGGGGACACTGTGACGGTCTCTTTTTTGGGCTATGAAGAAGAGGGAACGGTTCTGTCGGAAAAGGACGGCGTCTATACGGTGACGATTCCGGATGATTCCGATTACCCGGTGGATACGGAGGCGACCGTGACGGATGAGGACGAGAATGTGCTTGGGACAGGGTATCTCAAGTCCAATCATCCGTATCTGGTGGACAGCGCCTACGGGATCGCGGACGAGATCAATGTCGAGGTCGGCGAGTGGGTGGATTCCGGCTCCACGCTCCTGACAAGGAGATATTATACGTACAACGGAGATTATCTGTCGCTTCTGGAGAACCGGGATGAGCTGATGCAGAAGCTGCAGGAGCTGCGTGAGCTGGAGAGTACGCCGCAGATCTGCGCCGAGAGAAGCGGGATCGTCTCGGAGCTCATGCTGCAGGACGGCGCGGTCGTTTCGGAGGATATGCAGATGTACCGGCTGATTTCTACTGACCGCTTCTGGCTGAAGACGCAGATCGACGAGCTGGATATTCCCGGTGTGAGGGAGGGGCAGACGGCGAAAATCGTGTTTGACGCGTTTGATGACGAGGAATACGAGGGCAGGGTCGAAAAGATCTCCGCGCTCGGTGAGAACGTCGGCGGCGTGACGAAATATACCGTCACGATCTCGGTGCCGGGGATCGAGAAGGTGCGCACGGCGATGAGCGCGACCGCCACGATCGTGATCGATGAGAAGGAAGACGTGCTTCTGGTGCCGGTTGACGCCGTGCAGACGGTCGACGGGCAGCGCTGTGTGACGGTGGTTCGGGACGGAGAACAGGAGAGCGTGCCGGTGACGCTCGGCCTTGTCAACAACACGCAGGCGGAGGTAGTCGAGGGACTTTCCGAGGGTGATCAGGTAGCGGTGCTGGGCAAATCGGATCTGGAGATCATGATGGATATGATGCAGCAGAGCCGTTCTCAGTTCGCGGGAGGTGACAGACAGAATGATTGAGCTGCGTGACATCCGGAAGATCTATCAGCTTGGCGAGGAGGAAGTCCACGCGCTTGACGGAGTCAGCCTCACGATACAGGACAGGGAGTTCGTCGCGATCATCGGAGCGTCGGGAAGCGGCAAGTCCACACTGATGAATATTATCGGCTGTCTTGACACAGCGGACGAGGGCACCTACAAGATCGACGGGCAGGAGGTATCTGACCTCACCGAGAAGCAGCAGAGCATTCTGCGCAACCGGAAGATCGGATTTATCTTCCAGCAGTTCAACCTGCTCCCGAAGCTGACGGCTTACGAGAATGTGGAGCTTCCGCTGATCTATCAGGGTGTGCCGGGCTCGGAGAGGAAGACGCGCGTGCTTGAGGCGCTTGAGAAGGTATCCCTCGGAAACCGTGTGCACCACAGGCCGAATCAGCTCTCAGGCGGACAGCAGCAGCGTGTCGCGGTGGCCCGCGCTCTTGTGACGCGGCCGTCGCTGATTCTTGCCGACGAGCCGACCGGGAATCTGGATTCCCACTCGACGAACGACATCATGCAGCTTCTGAAGGAGCTGCACGAGCAGGGGAATACGCTGGTGCTGATTACGCACGACAATGAGATCGCGGCGGCGGCGCCGAGACGCGTGCGGCTTCTGGATGGAAAGATTGTCTCCGACAGCGGGAAGGGAGGCGGCCGGGTATGAAGATTTCACAGGCCGGGAAGATGGCGTTCTCGGCAGTGCTCTCGAACAAGCTGCGCTCCTTTTTAACGATGCTCGGCATCATCATCGGCGTGATGGCGGTGACGCTGCTGATCTCGCTTGTGCAGGGCGCGACGAATACGGTGACGGAGTCGCTTGACGAGCTCGGCGGCGATCAGTTGGTCGTGTCGATCACGAATCGCTCCAAGCGGCTGACGCTCGGCGAGGTGGAAGCGCTTGCGGGAGAGGGCGGGATCGCCTATGTATCGCCGACTTTGTCCGGCAGCGGTACCGCGAAGGCGGCCGGCAAATCGACCGACGTGACGATCAACGGGATCACGGAGTTCTACGACGCGGTGCAGGGACTGGATCTGGAATCCGGCCGCGTCATCACGGAGCTGGACAACGAGCAGCGGCTGGGCGTGTGCATTGTCGGACATTCCGTGGCGAGGGATCTGTTCGGGAACACGGATATTTTGGATGAGACGATCCGCCTGTCGGGGCGGGATTATCGGATTGTGGGTGTGCTGAACGAGGCGCAGGAGACGATGTTCGGAAGCGCGAATTCGGCGGTGTTCCTGCCGTTTACAAACGCGCAGCGGCTACTCTCGAACGTCAGCGTCAGCAGCTTCTATGTAGCGACACAGGAGGGCGCGACGACGCAGGAAGCGGAGGATACGCTGGACCGTGCGCTGAGAGAGAAGTACGGGGACGACGACAGCTACAGCATTGTGAACCTCACAGACGTGATGGACGCGGTGAATGACGTCATGGCGGCGCTCGAACTGCTGCTCGGCGCGATCGCAGGCATTTCGCTTCTGGTCGGCGGCATCGGGATCATGAACATCATGCTTGTGTCGGTGACGGAGCGCACGCGGGAGATCGGCATCCGCAAGGCGATCGGCGCGCTGAAGTCCGACATTGTGGTGCAGTTCATGATCGAGTCCGTGATTATCTCGCTGATCGGGGGACTCATCGGAATGCTGATCAGCCAAGGCGTTCTGACGACGCTCAACACGCTGTATCCGGACTATCATTTCGGAATCACAGCGGGTGTTGCGGCGATGGCGCTCGGCTTTTCGATCATGGTCGGCCTCGTGTTCGGCATCTATCCGGCGAACAAGGCCGCGAAGCTAAAGCCAATCAACGCGCTGCGGTACGAATAGTAAAGAAAAAGCAAGAACTTCTCCGGGTGGACGCCCCTATAGGTCCTTCCCGGAGAAGTTCCTGCTTTTCAAGCCCTACGTTACTTTGCATATCGTGCGACGATTCCGAGCAGTACCTCCACGACAATGTCCATGCTTTCGGCGGTGATGTGCTCGTATGGGCCGTGAAACGCGTAGCCGCCGGTGCCGAGGTTCGGGCAGGGGAGCCCGCGGAAGGAAAGCCGCGCGCCGTCCGTGCCACCGCGGATCGGCGAGACGTCAGGCTCCATCCCAAGCGAGCGGATGGAGTCTTTGGCATTGTCGATCAGATGCATGCAGGGGCGGATCTTTTCTTCCATGTTCCGGTATTGCTCCCGCAAGGTCAGCGTGGCCGTTCCGGAACCGTATTTTTCGTTGATCGTTTTTTCAATGTGGCGCAACGTCTCCAGACGGCTGTCGAAGCGGGCGCTGCTGTGGTCGCGGACGATATAGGAAAGCTGCGCGTGCTCGACCGTACCTTCCATCGACGTCAGATGGTAGAATCCCTCGTAGCGTTCGGTGTGCTCCGGACGCTCAGCGGCGGGAAGCATGCCGTTTATTTCCATGGCGACCAGAGAGGCGTTTATCATTTTATTCTTTGCGTCGCCCGGGTGGATATTGAAGCCGTTTACGTCAAAATTTGCCGCGGCTGCGTTGAAATTCTCGTAGACGATCTCGTTCTCTGCGCCTCCGTCCACCGTGTAGGCGTATTCGGCTCCGAAGGCGGGAAGGTCAAGACCGTCGGCTCCGCTGCCGACCTCTTCATCCGGGGTGAACCCGATGCAGATCTTCCCGTGCGGGATGCCGCCTTCGATCAGGCGCTGCGCAAGCGTCATGATCTCTGCGATACCGGCCTTATCGTCGGCTCCGAGCAGAGTCGTTCCGTCCGTGGTAATCAGGGTACGGCCCTTTAATCGAGCCAGATGCGGGAAGGTCTCGGGCGACAGGACGCGTCCGCTTGTCCCGAGGGCAACCGTATTTCCGTCGTAGTTTTCATGAATCTGCGGACGGACGTGTTCGCCGCAGAAGTCCGGCGCGGTATCCATGTGTGCGAGAAAGCCGATTGCAGGCTTATCCTCACAGCCCGGCGTCGCCGGAATCGAGCCGTAGACGTAGCAATTCTCCGCGACGCGGGCGTCCGCGATGCCAAGCTCTTTCATCTCGCGCACGAGCATTTCCGCCAGATCGAACTGTCTGCGGGTCGTGGGCGAGGAGATGCTTTCTTCGTCGCTCGTGGTGTGGATTTTTACATAGTTTAGAAGTCTCTCATATGCTTTCATGTCTGTGGCTCCTTTCTCGCTTCCTTTTCCTGATTTTACCAAAAGATCATGCTTTTGACAACGCAGTTATTGATTGACAGGGCTTCCGCTTTCCGATAAAATAAAATTGGAATATTATGATTTGGAACGGATTACTTGCGAGGGAGTTTACATAACATGAAGAAATGGAAGAACCAACTCATAAAAATCAGTCTTCTGAGTCTGCTCTTGGCCGGTGCGGGATCTTTTTCTGCGTCTGCCCAAGTGACGGAAGGGCAGAAGGGAGAGACAGTATACGGCGATTATGCGGTCATTGTCAATACGAGTATGAAGGAGACGCAGAGCACGGGCACGCTGGTCTTTGACTCTTCGGGCAACGGAACGAGCGCGATTCGTACATCGTCCGCGTCAAATCCGGTCGGAAAGGATGTGCAGGCGGGGACGACATCTCCCGTAGCACGGATTGCTGCTAACGCGGTGTATAGTGTTGGTGCGGAGAAGCAGATTTCGTCGCCTTATGACGGCATGAAGACATATGTATGTATCGGCGTGGGGACTCATTGCTATGTGTGGATGGAAAAAGAGCTGAAATCAGGCTATGACGATCTGCAGAAAACGAGCGGGATCGCTAATGATATGATACAGACCTATGAAGGGGAGCCTTATGCGATGTTGAAAGAGATGGCAGGGGGAAGTCTGCCATGGGATAAGCTTTCTGTTATGCTGGAATCGATTTCAAGCGCGAGCGGTGTCTACAAATCGAACAGCGAGCTTACAGCGATTCATATCAACACACCGAAGGCAGCCTCCTATGAACTTGGCTCGATGGGTTCCTGCAACGGATTACTCGTTCATGAGGGACAGCATGCGCTGTTCCATTTGAAAGCGCAAAGTGATCCGTACCAGTATTATACGTGGCTGAATGAGGGAATCTCTGTGGCTGCGATGGATTATCTGTGGGGCGGTACGGACAATAATGGCTGGATGGACAGCATTGCCGGAAATACGAATATCCGCAACGGCTCACCGCTGATTTACAAAAGTTATCGGAACAGCACAGCCCAAGATTACGGGATGCCGTACCTGTTTGTTCGCTATTTGACCGCGCAGGCGACAGAAGGCTATGAACCGATGAAACTGTTTCCGAAATTCTATGCCGTAAGTGCAAACTGCAGCCCTGACGTTTATTTGCAGAAGGTGCTCGCAGAGACGGGACACACGGTCAGATTCAGCGATCTGCTGACGCAGTTTTATACGGCGATCATCGCACAGGAATCCAGCGGGGTATATGGATTTGCGGGGGATGCAATCGTGCGACAGAAAGTCAGCAATTATCCTCTGTATATGGGTGCGAGTGGGCAAGCGCATAATCTGGCCCCGACGGCGGCGATTATGATTAAACTGGAAGGGGGATCTTTTCAGGTCCCGAGTAACGGCGGCAGTAATATCCGCTATATGATTGTAAGCGGCGGCAGAAATGTTCCCGTGCCGGAGGGCGGAGACGGGAGCAAAGAGAACCCGTATATTATAGATGAGTTCAAGGATCTGGCCCTGATAGGAAATAAGCCGGGCGCATGCTACAAATTGACTCGCGATATAACGTCAAATGGAATGAAGAATATGACGGTCACATATTTTTCCGGCGTCCTTGATGGAGCAGGATATACGATTCATGGACTTTCCATGCCGCTTGTCGGTAGAAACGGAGGAACGATTCGAAATCTGACGATTGAGGCGGTGTTTAGCGGTGAATTTACGGGTACACAAGGTATTTTCACACAGGTGAATTCCGGTATGATCAAGGATTGCACGGCGGCGGGGATGGTTGATGTGCGGATGCTGCGTGGACAGAGCAGCCTGCTTTATCCGGTTTTCGGAGCGTTTGCCGGAGAAAATGAGGTAGCGGGAACAATTCAGAATTGTGGAACCCGTGCTGATATCAATCTGATCCTGCCGGCAGCGACGAGCTGGATTGGCGGAATTGCAGGGATACAGACCGGTGTTGTGAAAAATTGTTACAGCAGGGGAAACATTGCTGTGACACAGCCGAATGATGACTGTGCTGTATACGTGGGAGGACTCGCAGGCAAGCTTCAGAGGATGGGACTTGGCGGTGTATTGAACTGCTGCATCCATACCGGAACAATCAGCGTGGCAGGCGAAAGAGCGTACATCGGACAGCTCTGCGGTCATGCGGACAGTTCTGTGATGAATGGCGGACTGTTAAATTATATTAAAAACTGTAAGACAAAGAGTGAAAACGGTTCGGCAGTCGGATACGCGAAAGAGGCCATACCTCAGGATCTGGACAACAGCGTTTGGTTGACAGAAGAACAGATTAAGAAGGAAGAGTCATACAACGGGTGGGACTTTGTCAGCGATTGGAAGATGGGCGCTGAAGGACCGGAGCATTTGACGTCAGCGGATATTAATACTTTTCAAGTCGTAGATGCACAGACCTCTTGTTATATTGGAGAAGCGCCATACAGTTGGGGATATGTGAGCTTAAATGGGACAATAAAAGGTGCGAAGATCACAGACGATATGGTAAGTGGCTTTGACAGCAGGACAGAGGGAAGAAAGACGGTTACGGTAACCTACCTCGGCAAAGAGACAACCTATGAAATTCAGGTGAAAAAGCCGACGACAGTCACGGATCTGAGGGTTTCCAAAGTTAATAAGACAACATATGCCAGCGGCGAATATTTTGATTTATCAGGGGTGAAGTTGAGTGCAACGATTGATGGAAACAGTTCGAGAATTTTGACAAGCGGGTTTGACTGCGATAAAAAGGCGCCGTTGACTGTGACCGACACGAGTGTGACGTTTACTTATTATGGGGCGAGTGTTAAGTTTTCTTCAATTAAGGTAGTTGAAAAGGCTTCCTCTTCGATGTCGATTCTCAGCAATATGGGGACGACGCTGTATCTTGAAGGACAGAAGCTTGATCTCTCGGATGTTCAGGTACAGCTTACTTACAACAATGGCGAAAAAACACCGGCGTTTGGCGTGGGAAGGTTTGATGATTATGGGATTCGGGTCGTAAAGAAACTGGGTGACACGTACAAAGTGATACAGTTGGGAGAGACGCTACATCTCTCTGATGATAATGCTGCGATTTATCTGTGCGCAAACAACATTATGCCGAATACGATCGGTACGATATCGAAGCGGATCGGGACAATCACCGTTAAAGAACCGTTGCATATCAGCGAGACGACACTGCATATGGCGCAGGGAAAAGCGGATCAATGGATAACAGCTTCTGTGGGGGGAGGAAGCGGCGACAATAACAGTCGAAATTACGAGACAATAGTTATAGAAGAAAATTTGCCGCTAGGCGTTTCAAGAGATAGACTTCCGAGTGCTTCGTATACATCTTTTGTCTATACAGGAGTCCCAACCGGACCAACCGGCTCTTTTACTTCTGTTTATCTTGTCAAGGATATTGGGACGGGTGAAGGCCTGACGGTGGAACTGACGATAGAGGTACACCCGTCGAATGTAGCAAAATTCTTCCGTTTTGATCTTCTGGCTACACAGAATAAGAATGTCATTACAAAGGACGTGATCGGCCTGATCGGGGAGAACGAGATCATTCTTCGACTTCCGGAAGGAACCGATGTGACCCATTTAGTTCCGGAGATAGATTTTGGATATAGTATGGGTGTTGATTTGCCGGGCGATTTCTGGAACGGCACACAGCATGACTTTACTGATCCGGTAGCGTACACGCTCACAGCGCCGGACGGAGTGACGAAACAAACTTACATGGTCAGGGTGGAGTTTTTTGATTCGGACAGTGAGAGCACAGAAGGTGGAACAACTCCGGGTGAAGGAGAGACTCCGGGCGGCGACACCGGCGGAGACAGCGGCTCAGGGAGCATGGGTGGTAACACAGATGAGGAAAGCGGTTCCGGTGCAGGCAGCACGCCGAATCCGGGCGGAAGCATCGGTGGGAACACAGAAAATGAAACAACTTCGGGCAGCACCGCAACAGGCGGAAATCTGTCTGCGGGAATCGGCAGTACCAACGGCGGTGCTAGTGGAAGTACTGCGGTTGAGAGCGGAGACGCCGGTGCAAGCGGGATTCAGGCTCCGAATGCCTATTCCGGGCAGGAGAATTCGGCCGTATATCCGTCGGTCGGCACGCTGATAAATCGGGGCGGATTGTGTTATCGGATTACGGCGAGCAGTCCGGCAGGGTGTACGGCGGAGCTGTATCGGCCTATTAAGAAAAAGAAAGCGACCTTTAAGGTGGCGGCGACGGTCAAGGCGGGCGGTTATACCTACAGGGTGACGTCGATCGCAGCGAGGGCGTTCAGGAACAATCGTTATCTGAAAAGGATCACGATCGGCAAGTATGTGACTTCCATTGAAAATCAGGCGTTTTACGGCTGCAAGAATCTGAAGCTCATCACGGTTAAGAGTAAGGTTCTGAAATCGGTTCGAGGCACAGCCGTTAAGGGAATCCACCCGAAAGCCGTGATACGGGTCCCGAAAAATAAGCGCGCCGCATATAAGAAGCTGTTCAAGAGAAAGGTTTCATAGAGTTGTTATTGCGAATTTGATAAAAAGAAAGAGTTCGTCCGGTGAACCGAAACATCCAGACGAACTTTTTCTTTGGATGAGTTGCTTTATTTGACGATGATCCTGCATACCTTTTTCAGCTTACCAGCGCGTACTGTGATTTTGGCGACGCCTTTACGTCTGGCCCTTATCCTGCCTTTTGCAGTTACGGAAGCTACCTTTTTGTCGGATGATCGGAAGGTGAACCTCACACTGCTGTCTGCCAGCGTAAGCTGTGGTTTCAGAAGGAAAATTTTTCCCTTTCGGAGTGTTTTTTCAGCAGGAACATTTTTGATCTTTTGGGCTGTTGGAGCAGTAACCGTCACTTTAATGATAAACTTTAGACTGCCGGAGCTTACCGTGATCTTTGCGGTTCCTTTTTTCAGTCCTTTGATGACACCTTTGGCGGATACCCTCGCGACCTTTTTGTTGGAGCTTTTATAGCTTATTTCTTCTTGGCTGCTGATCGGAGTGAGAACCGGTTTCAGCCTGAGCTTTTCCCCGATCGTGAGCGATATGCGTTTTTCCAGTCCGGTGATAGCTTCTGTCACAACGGTATCTTTTTGCACCTGAACGGTCATTGTCGCGGTTGCCCCGCTTTTGGTGGTAACGGAAATATTGACGGTGCCGTCTTTCTTTGCAATGATCGTTCCGTCCTCGGAGATTGTAGCGATTTCCGGATTGTCTGACTCCCAAGACGTCACGCAATCGCCTTTTTGCAGTCCTGTTACCAGTGATTGGACGGAAACCTTTTCTGCAATCTGAATCGGTATACTGGCGGCTGTCAGTTGCACTGCACCGTCCAGCTTCGGAATTATCTCGGTTTCTACATTGCCGCATACGGAGCAAGCACGGCTTTTCAAACCTTCCGCAAAAATGGTCGCCTCACGAGTGACCGCGTAAGAACCATAGCTATGTCCGAATGCAGGAGTTATTTGCCGGGAGCTTTCCTTTTCCAAGCCGCAGACCTCACACTCTTCCCATGAACTGCCGTCAGTCGTACAGGAGGGAGGTATTTCCTGTTTCTGATATTTGTGTCCGGAGGCAGGAATCGTTTGTCTGGAGCTTTCCTTTTCTAAGCCGCAGACTTCACACTCTTCCCACGAACTGCCGTCAGCCGTGCAGGAGGGAGGTATTTCCGTTTTTACGAATTTGTGTCCAAACGCCGGAAGTATTGTTGTTACGATATCGCCGCAAAGACTGCAAGTTTTCTTTGAATATCCCGCTTCTTCGCAGGTAGGCTCTTTGCGGTCTTCGTCTTCTTTATAATCATGTCCGGTTGCAGGCAATACGGTTTTTTCTTCGTATCCGCAACTAGAACAATAGATGGATATACTTCCGTCTTGTGTACAAGTAGGCGCTTCTATCTCAATCGGATTATCATGTATATGACAACAAAGTTCAAGCAGTACGTCTTTCTCTCCCTTTCGTTTTTTGTAGCCGGTTGCATAGAAGAGTCTGATTGTTTCGGGGATCATGTCATCCTTAAAGAAGAGATTTCCGTTCATCGGTTCGCCGTTCAGCACTCCGCTCTCCGGTAAAAGTATAATGACATTTCCCAGAACGCTTTTTTCATTTCCCGTGCTTTTTGTATATTCATCCTCTGCCATGCACATGATATTGACATCGGTGCCGAGGAGTTCCTTTAAATTGATTTGAAGACCATTTTCTGTTTGCTCAAAAGCTATTGCAAATTTTTGCCCGGAACAGTTCGGTGACACCGTAGTCTCAGTGATGGAAAGACTGCTCAGATCCAGACTTGTCAGATGATTTCCGCTACAGTCCAGCGTCTGAAGCTTTATTTTCGATGTCGTGGAGGTAGCCTTTGGGAGTTTAAGACTCGTCAGCTCATTGTTTGCGCACTCAAGCTGCCGCAGATCCGGATTCGTGGAAAGATCCAGTTCTGTAATCGCATTATTGTTGCAGACCAGACCCTTGAAGTAGCTTTTGTTGCTGACGCTCAGTTTTGTAAGTTTGTTGTATGCGCAGTTCAGCAAATTTACCGCGGAATCCTGATTGGCATTCACGTTCAGGACACCCGTGACATCCAGAGTCTCCAACTGGTTATTGCTACAGTCCAGCCATTGAAGAGTGGTTGCTCCTCTGACATTGAGACTTGTAAGCAGATTGTCATTGCAAAACAGATAGCATAGGTTTTTGTGGTTTGATACATCCAGACTACTGAGCCGATTTTGGCTGCAGTCCAGCCAAGTCAGGATAGAATTATGACTGAAATCGAGTGTTTGCAACTGGTTGCCGGCACAGCGAAGGTCCTGCAGCCGGGTGTTTTTGCTGAGATCCAGTGCTTGGATCTGGTTGCCGGTGCATACCAAAGAAAACAACGCGGTGTTGTTCTTCAGGTCAAGCGCAGTGAGCTGATTATTTGAGCAGGTCAGGCATTCCAGTTTTGTGTTTTTGCTCAAATCCAGCGTGGTAAGCGCGTTGTTGTCGCATTGAAGCGTGGTAAGCGCGGTAAAATACTCGATACCTTTTAGAATACTGATGCTCTTTCCGATTACGTCAATCTCCCTGACTGCCGCAATTTCGTTCGCGTTGAGACTTCCGTTTTTGTCTGTATCGATACAAATCTTTTTGTATGTGGTTTTGCCATCAATTTCATATTCAACTCTGTGTTCAGCCGTGGCCACATAATCACGGAACTTCTCATCCGGGAAATGCTCCGGGTCAATCGGTATTTCCGCCATGGCAGTGTCCGTTGCGAGAGCGATGCCCCACGGATCAACAGCATCCTCCGAGAGTGCGTCACTGATGTTACCTGATGCATCTGACAGATCAATCACGGAACTGTCCGGCGCATCTGACAGGTCGATTATCAGTTCATCCTCGGAAGGCTTGGTGGCTTCCTCTGAAGGAGATTCTGTCTCGGATTCGATTTCCGTTGGCAGGACAAGCTCTTCGATAATTTCCGCGGTTTCCGCTGGTATATTTTCGGCGGCCTGTGCGTCTTCTGCCTGCAGCACAGATCCTGCCTCCTCTGATGCCGAGGCAGGAAGCATTTCTGCTGCGCACAGCGTCAATGCCAGAAGCGTTGCCATCCATCTTTTCTTCATAATAAAATTCCCTCTCGAAATGCTACGCAAGGTGGCGCATCCTTAAAGCATTAATTAATTATATAAAATAAAATTGAAAAGGGCAATCCCTTTCGCCGAAAAACGGATGCGATTGTAAACATATCATGGGTTCTCTTTTGGCAAAATCCCATACTCTTTCATCAATTGTTCCTGATAAGCCGAATCGGTTATTGCATGGTGCAAGTCATCCAAGCGGTTATCGGAAAGAAGACGTTTGTTAAGCTGGTTAACGAGTTGCTGCCCTTGTGAAATACCCTCATTAAGTCCTTCTTTACGTATAGTTGCTATGTCGCGTTCGTACATTTCGCGTGCTTCGCATTGCAGGCGAATCTTTTCATCTTTGGTAAGGATGTGTAAATGTGCAGATGCCTCATGGATCGCTTCGTTTCTTTCTGCCAGCATTTTGATGTCTCACCTCCCGGTTCGGTCGGCGCTAAACGTGTGCCACTGGCACACAGCGCCCTCCCATGTGGTGGCCCGAAGCAGACGTGCCCAGAGATACATCTCTGAGGAGCGCTCCTCTTCCGGGACGTTTTCTAATTGATTTAAGCATAACACACGAAAGGAGAAAGCGCTAGTGAAAATATGCACATTTCCTATATTTTCTGCGTTTTCTATATCCGCGAGCTCGTATTTACTGTAAAACCTGTTCACGTCAGGAAACGGAGAGTCCTTTAATATGCCGATATGTACGGCCGGCATGGTTTCGTCATAATCCTGCCCTTGCTCAATGCTGCAGTAGAGGCGACAGAGATAGAAAAGGGCGCGCTTAGGCCATGCCTTGTAAGGATACATTTGCATTTCGAGATTGATCAGCCGGTCATTGTTCATACGGACGCGGACGTCCATGACGCAGGTCTTGTTGTTGATGGCATCGCCGAGGATAATGGGATTGAGAATTTCGCAGGAGCGGATTTCCTCATAAGGAACGGGGAGAAGGGCGGCAAGCAGGTTGAACCGCTCCCCGTCAAGTAGACAATCAAAAAAATAAAAATTTTCTGCCATCAGATTTCGGTCTGGTGGCAGTTT
>CANQVH010000013.1 GCA_947627245.1 uncultured Lachnospiraceae bacterium
TCGTCCTGCATGATGGCGTTGGCCTCGCTCGTGATCATGCCGCTGCTCTCGTCGTAGGTCGTCTCGACGTACTCCATAAGCCCGATCTGGCGGACTTCGTTGGATGCTTCCTGTATGGCGTCCTGTGCGGTCTCCTGTGCGTCCGCCGTGCGGGCGAAGGAGCACAGTCCGAGACAGAGACAGCTGAGGGCAATGAGTTTAGAAACGCATTTTCGCATAAAAATCTCTCCGTTTTGTTATTTTGTTATTGTGGTATGCCCGTATTCTCCAGTCGCTTGCACGAAAATTGGGCAAAATCAGTCAGGACTTGCCGCCGGAACTCCGATACTTCTCCTCGCAGTACTGGCAGCGGTAGATCTCCTTCTCCTCGTCGGCGAGGAAAAAGATGTGGTCGATTCCCTGCTCGATCGAGGTGATGCAGCGCGGATTTTTGCAGTGAATGATGTTGACAAGCTTTTTCGGAAGCGAGAGCTCCTTCTTGGAGACAATCTCGCCGTCCTTGATGATGTTGACCGTGATGTTGTGGTCGATGAAGCCGAGCACATTCAGGTCAAGCTGGTCGATCGGGCATTCCACCTTGATGATGTCCTTCTTGCCCATCTTGTTGCTGTGCGCGTTCTTGATGATTGCCACGCAGCAGTCCATCTTGTCGAGCTTCAGGTATTTGTAGAGCTCCATGCTCTTGCCGGCGACAATGTGGTCGAGCACAACGCCCTCGTTCAGCTTTCCTACGTTTAACATATGCTTCCCTCCAATCCGAGCAATGTGAGGATCAGTGCCATCCGGACGTATACCCCGTACTGCGCCTGCTTGAAATAGGCGGCGCGCGGGTCGTCGTCCACCTCGACCGAGATCTCGTTCACGCGCGGCAGCGGATGCAGGATCATCATGTCGGGGCCGGCAAGCTTCAGCTTTTCCCTGTCTAAAATATAGAAATCCTTCATACGGACGTAATCTTCCTCGTTGAAAAAGCGCTCCCTCTGCACGCGGGTCATATATAGCAGATCGAGCTCGGGCAGCGCGTCCTCGAGACGAACCACTTCCTTGAATTGCTGGTGGTTTCGTCGTAGCACATCGTCGCGGATGTTGTCCGGGATGCGCAGCTCCTCCGGGGAGATCAGCACGAAATTGACGCCCGGATAGCGGATCAGCGCTTGAATCAGCGAGTGGACCGTGCGCCCAAATTTCAGGTCGCCGCACAGGCCGATCGTGAAATTGCCGAGCCGACCCTTCAAAGAGCGGATCGTCAGCAGATCGGTCAGCGTCTGGGTCGGGTGCTGATGGCCGCCGTCGCCTGCGTTGATGACCGGGATGCGCGACTTCATGGATGCAATGAGCGGCGCGCCCTCCTTCGGGTGCCGCATCGCGCAGATGTCCGCGTAGCAGGAGATAACCCGGATTGTGTCCGCGACGCTTTCACCTTTGGCCGCGGAGCTGGAATCGGCCGAAGAAAAACCAAGTACGCTGCCGCCCAAATTTAACATTGCTGCCTCGAAGCTGAGACGGGTGCGGGTACTTGGTTCGTAAAATAAAGTAGCTAATTTCTTCCCGGCGCAACTGTGCGCGTATTTTTCCGGATTATTTTCGATGTCATTCGCAAGGTCGAGCAGCTTATCCAGCTCCTCAACCGAGAAATCCAAAGGATTCATCAGATGTCTCATAGTATCCTCCTTGATGATAGGTGCAGGATCCTGCGGAAGGTTTTTCCGCAATTGTTTCTGCCTTGTATCATAGCTTATCTCATGTGGAAATTCAAGACGGAAAACAAAAAATTCGTGGAAAAAGAAAAAATCTGGTTGATTTCTGGGCACATATATTGTATTCTAATATACGAAAACGAGGAAAACTGACACACAGTTTCCGCGGGGTCGTGAGAGTTGTTATATCAACTAAATACAAGACAGGAGGATGAATGAAATGAGCATGAAAAAGATTTCTGCAGTGATCCTTGCAGCAGCGATGGTGCTCGGCACGATGCCGATGGCAGTAAGCGCGGACGAGGCGCCGGAGTCCATCAAGGTAGGTATGGTTACCGACGCGGGCGGTATCAATGATCAGTCTTTCAACCAGTCGGCATGGGAGGGCCTTGAGGCGCTGGCCGAGGAGAACGATGCGATTGAGGTAAACTATCTGGAGAGCGCGACGGATGCGGATTATGCTTCCAATATCCAGACCTTTATCGATGAGGGATACGATCTGATCATCTGCGGCGGCTTTATGCTGGCAGGCGCTACGCGCGAGGCTGCTGAGGCGAATCCGGATCAGAAGTTTGCGATTGTCGACGACGCGTCGAATGCGGATCTCGCTAACGTAGCTTGCCTGATGTTCTCTCAGGAGCAGGCTTCTTATCTGGTAGGCGTGGTCGCCGGCATGATGACCGAGAGCAACAAGATCGGTTATGTGCAGGGTCAGGTTACCGACACGATGAACCTTTTCGGCTACGGCTACATTGCGGGCGCTGAGTCCGTGAATCCGGACGTCGAGGTTATGCAGTTCAACGTGAACAGCTTCACGGACGCGGCTACGGGTTCCGCGGGCGCTACCGATATGATCACGAACGGCGCAGACATCATCTACCACGCGGCAGGCGGCTCAGGCGCAGGCGTGATTCAGGCTTGTGTGGACAACGGCATCTACGCGATCGGCGTTGATACGGATCAGTCCTATCTGGCTCCGGAGACGGTCATCACTTCCGCTATGAAGCGTGTTGACATCGCCGTTACTTCGATTACCGAGGGCGTGCTTGAAGGCGAGTTTGCAGGCGGCGTGCATCAGTACAGCCTTGAGGACGGCGGCGTAGACATCGCTCCGACGCAGGATCTGCTTCCGGATGATGTGATTGCGGCAGTCGAGGAGGCGAAGGAGGCCATCCTTTCCGGCGACGTAGTGGTTCCGACCACAGCGGAAGAGTGCCCGGATTTCGTTCTTGAGTAATCCGACACGGACGGGATGAATAATGTTTCCGAGACGCGGGCAGGGGGACAATGGCCCGGAGATTTTCGGAGTACTGTAAAGGGTGAATGATGAGGGGACTGTTGTAAAATAATTTATCTTATTTTGCAGCAGTCCCTTTTTCAGAGAAAGGCAGGAACGCCCGCGGCGGATGAAATTTTGCCGAAAGAACGGGCTTCCGAAGAAAATGAATTTGAGGTGAAAAATTATGAAACGCATTTTGACACCGGAGATCATCGAGGAGAAGAGGCAGGAAATCTACAACACTCTGGTTGATCCGACGAGCTCTCACGAGCAGAAGGTTACCTACCTCGCGCGCCACGCGGAGAACTTCATGACGGTGCTGGACGAGCCCGAGGAGCTGGATGAGCTGATGCGCTGCGACATCGACACGCGCTGCATCTGCAATCTCTTCGAGGGCGATGCGCCTTATCGTCCGAGGTACATCTGCATCGACTTTCCGAAGTTTCTGCGCGAGGGCAGCGAGTTCCTGCAGCTTGGGCCGGCGAAGGATTTTGATGAGGCGCTGACGAATTTGATGATTATGTACCACAATATTCCGAGCATCACGAACTATCCGGTCTTTATCGGTGACCTTGACGAGCTGCTGGGACCGTATATCGAGAATCTGGATGACGAGACGGTGAAGAAAGCGCTGCGCCTGTGGCTGACGATGATCGACCGCACGATCCTCGATTCCTTCTGTCACTCGGATATCGGCCCGAAGGCCAGCCGTTTCGGCTATCTTTTGATGGAGGTCGAGTCGGAGCTTGAGAATGCGGTGCCGAACCTGACAATGCGTGTGAGCAAGGATACGCCGGACGATTTCATCTTGGCGGGCGTCAAATGCGCGCTGCACTCGGCGAAGCCGAGCTTCGCAAACGACGAGATGTTCCGCGGCGAGCTGGGGGATGACTACTGCATCGCGAGCTGTTACAACGGATTGTTGAAGGGCGGCGGTTCCTATACGTTGAGTCGTCTGATCCTCTCGAATATCGCGAAGAAAGCGAAAAATATCGAGGACTTTAAGACGAACGTGCTGCCGCATGTGTGCGACGTTATGGCGCGCTACATGGACGAGCGGATCCGTTTTCTCGTGGAGGAGAGCGGTTGGTTTGAGAACAGCTTCCTCGCCAAAGAGGGTTTTGTACAGAGGGATAAATTCACGGCGATGTTCGGCCTCGTAGGACTTGCGGAGTGCGTCAACCTGCTTCTTGAGAAGGAAGGCTGCACGGAGCGCTTCGGGCACAGTGACAAGGCAAATCAGCTCGGCGTTGAGATCATGGATATCATTGATGATTTCAACAAGAACCACTGCAATCCGTACTGTGAGGCGACGGATCACCATTTCCTGCTTCATGCGCAGGTCGGGATCGAGTCCGACCACGACTGCTCGCCGGGGACGCGCATCCCGATCGGCGAGGAGCCGGATGAGCTGGCCGACCATCTGAAATGCATCAATCTGTTTCATAAATATTTTCCGTCCGGCACGGGCGATATTTTCCCGGTAGACTTGACGGTACATAAGAATCCGCAGTATGTGCTGGATATCATCCGCGGAAGCCTCGGCATGGACATCCGCTATCTGTCCTTCTACGCGAGCGACAGCGATGTCATCCGCGTGACCGGGTATCTGGTGAAGCGCAGCGAGATGGAGAAGCTGGACGCGGGACAGAACGTGCGCCAGAATACCACGGGCCTCGGCCTCGGCGCGGCGAAGAACTGCAAGATCCTAGATCGCCGTATCCGGTAAAGGCACAGACCCGGATAAAGGGGCAGGGCTGTTTTACGGATGTATTCCGTGAAGACGACATAGTCCGGCAAAAGGGAGTCAGCCATGACGAGAGCGACGGTAAACAAGATCATTTCATTCAGCAGTGTGGACGGGCCGGGCAACCGCAGCGCCGTGTTCCTGCAGGGCTGCGGGTTCGATTGCCGGTATTGTCACAATCCGGAAACGATCCACGCCTGTATTCATTGCGGCGAGTGCGTGAAGTATTGCAAGCCGGGAGCGCTGACACTGGTGGAGGAAACTGTGTGCCAGACTAATGAGCAAGGCGTTTCCTACGGGGATACCGGGGCAGCATGCTTTGGTGGCGGTGTAATGTCTGAAGTGAATAACGGCTTGCGCGGTTTACGTGCTGGCGATCGCGGGACAGGCAGAAAGCGGGTGCATTATGACATCACGAAATGCGTGTTCTGCGATGAGTGCTTCCGTCACTGTCCGCATGGGGCGTCCGCGCGGACGAGGGAGTTGACGGCGGAGCAGGTCATGCGGGAGGTCCGCCGCAATATACCGTTCATCCGCGGGATTACGGTATCCGGCGGAGAGTGTACGCTGTGGCGGGATTTTCTGCTGGAGCTTTTAGGTCTCGCAAAGGCCGAAGGACTTGGCACGCTGCTCGATTCGAACGGAAGCTATGACTTTTCAAAGGATCCCGGACTCATGGCCGTGACAGACGGCGTCATGCTGGACGTCAAGGCGTGGGATCGCGAGGATCATCTGCGCGTCACGGGACAGGACAACGGCTGCGTGCTCCGGAATCTGGAATGGCTGGCCCGCGAGGGAAAGCTCACGGAGGTGCGCACGGTCGTCGTGCCGGAGCTGTTTGACTGTCGCCGGACGGTGCAAAAGGTCAGCGCTTTGCTGGCCGGACTCGGCTGTACGGATGCGCGGTACAAGATCATCCGTTACCGCCCGATGGGCGTGCGGGAGGAATACAAAAGTCTGACGCCTCCGACAGAAGAGCTGCTGCAGGAGCTGGCCGGCATCGCGGCCGGGTACGGACTGAATGACGTGGTCGTGATATGAAAGGCTCTGAAGTCCGGTCGGTCGGGCCATGGGAACGACTGGCTGAACCAATATCAGAGACGACGTGTTTAGAAGAAATATATAATAAGAAATTCAGGATAAGGGAGGGATAAATTTGGCGGAACAACATGTGGATCTGAACACCAAGGTGATCGAGATGCGCAACATCGTCAAGAGATTCGGCGATTTCACGGCGAACGACGGCATCAACCTCACGGTCCACAAGGGTGAGATTCACGCAATCTTAGGAGAGAACGGCGCGGGTAAGTCTACGTTGATGAACCAGTTGTATGGACTCTACAGGCCGACATCGGGCGAGATCCTTGTGAACGGAAAACAGATCGAGATGAACAATCCGAGGGACGCGATCGCGGCCGGGATCGGCATGGTCCATCAGCATTTCATGCTGGTGCAGCCGTTCACCGTGACGGAGAATATCGTCCTCGGGACGGAGCCGGTAAAGGGCGTGAAGCTTGACATGGCGACCGCGCGGAAGAATGTGCAGGAGATCTCGGAGCGCTACGGGCTCTCGATCGATCCGGATGCGAAGATCGAGGATATCTCGGTGGGCATGCAGCAGAGGGTGGAGATCCTCAAGGCGCTGTACCGCGGCGCGGATATTTTGATCCTCGACGAGCCGACGGCTTCCCTGACGCCGCAGGAGATCGTAGAGCTGATCGGGATCATGCACAATCTGACCGCGGACGGGAAGAGCATCATCCTGATCACGCACAAGCTGAAGGAGATCAAGGAGTCCGCGGACTACTGCACGATCATTCGGCTCGGGAAATATATCAACACGGTGAAGGTGGCGGACGTCACGCAGGACGAGCTCGCCAGCATGATGGTCGGCCGTCAGGTCACGTTCGTGGTGGACAAGCCGGAGCAGAAGCCGGGGGACGTCGTCCTTGAGGTGAAGGATCTGCACGGCGAGGATTACCGCAAGGTCGAGATCCTGAAGGGTTTGAACCTTACGGTCCGTAAGGGCGAGATCGTGGGCATCGCGGGCATAGACGGCAACGGACAGACGGAGCTTGTCGAGATTATCACCGGACTGCGCAAGGCGTCCGGCGGGTCGATCACGGTGAACGGAGTGGATATCTACAACAAGCCTCCGCGCTTCGGTTTTGTCAACGGCGTGTCGAGTATTCCCGCCGACCGCCAGAAGCATGGGCTGGTGCTCGACTTCTCGGTGGAGGAGAACATGGTCCTGCAGAATTACAAGGAACCGCGTTTCGCGAACGGTGTACTGATCAACCGCGGCGCGATCCGTGAGTTTGCGACGAAGGCGATCGAGAAGTATGATATCCGTCCGGCGCACTGCGAGGAGCGACCCGCGGGGACGCTCTCGGGCGGCAACCAGCAGAAGGTCATCATCGCGCGCGAGGTGGAGAATGACAAGGATCTCCTGATCGCGGTGAACCCGACGCGCGGTCTGGACGTGGGCGCGATCGAGTTCGTGCACAAATACATTGTGGAGCAGCGCAACAAGGGCAAGGCAGTCTTGCTGGTGTCCTTCGAGCTGGATGAGATCATGAGTCTTTCCGACCGCATTGACGTTATCTACAGCGGAAAGATCGTCAGTGAAGTGAACGGAAAGGATGCGGACGAGAATGAGCTCGGTCTGATGATGGCAGGAGGTGGGACGCATGGATAAAAAGAGAACCCTGATCGACGTGATTGCGGACAGCAAGTTTATCCACACAATTCTGTCGATCCTCATCGGATTTCTGGCGGGAGCAGTCTTTCTGGCCATTATGAAAATCCCGGTGGGCGAGGCGTACGGGATGCTCTTCAAGAGTATCTTTTCCAACATGAAAAACATAAGCTATTGTATCGTCTACGGAACCCCGTACATCGTAGTCGGCCTGTCGGTGGCGTTTTCCTTCCGGACCGGCGTGTTCAATATCGGCGCGGAGGGACAGTTCGTGATCGGCTCTATGGCGGCTTGCGTGGTCGGCATCCTTTGCGGCTCGCTGCCGAAGATTATTCTGATCCCGTTGTGTTTCCTGGCCGCTGCGGCAGCCGGAGCCGTCTGGGGCGTGATCGTCGGTTTCCTGAAAAATAAGTGGGGCATCAACGAGGTGCTTTCCATGATCATGTTCAACTGGATCGCGTTTTATCTAAGCAATTTTATCGCAGACTTTCCGGCGATCCACAACGAGGGCACCGCGGAGGCGACGCGCACGGTTTCGGACAATGCGAGGACGCTGCTGCCTGCCGGGCTGATCGAAAAGTTTGATCTGTGTCCGACGGCGAACTGGGGTATCCTTGTGGCGATACTTTTGACGATTGTCGTGTATTTCATCATCGAGAAGACGACGCTCGGCTATGAGCTGAAGGCAGTCGGCTTCAACAAATCCGCGGCGGATTACGGCGGAATCAGCGTGAACCGCTCGATCCTCACGGCGCTTGCGATCTCCGGCGCTTTGGCCGGACTCGGCGGAGCTCTCCAGCTTCTGGGCATGGGCGGACGCGTCAGTATCTTTACCGCTCAGGAAGGCTTTGGCTTCGCGGGAATCGTCGTGGCGCTGATCGGCGTATCCCAGCCGTTCGGCGTGCTGTTGGCGGGTCTGTTCTATGGGGCATTGACCTACGGCGGCGGCAAGCTGAACCTTGTGAAAGCGCCGACGCAGGTGGTGGATATCATCGTGGGAACCGTTGTGTTCTTCATCGCGATCTCCAGCATCTTCGGCGCGATCCGATATCTGAAAAGAAGTCCGCAGAAAGGAGGCAGTAAATCATGACTGCGATCATCAATGAATTAGGCGTTATCCTTTACGCAACCCTGCTCTATACGCCTCCGCTTCTGTTTGCGTCGCTCGGTTCCTGTTTCTCCGAAGTCTCCGGTGTGGTAAACATCGGTATGGAGGGCATGATGACGGTCGGGGCTTTTTCGGGCTGTGTGGTCGCCCATTTTACGGGAAATCCGTGGATCGGCTTCCTGTGCGGAGGACTTGCCGGCGCGCTTTTCGGAATGCTCCATGCGCTGGCGACGGTCCGGCTGGGCGCGGATCAGACGATCTCCGGCACGGCGATCAATTTCCTTGCGCCCGGTATTGCGGTTATGATGGCGAAGGCGCTGTTCAACTCGACCGACACGACGCCGCTGATCCCGTCCGCCAAGATTCCGCTTTTGTTTAAAGGCGTGTTTGACACGAAGACCGTGTTCGGCACGTTCATGAAGAATGTGTTCACGAACTACGCGACGACGTATCTGGTGTTTATCGCGGTCATTGTAGTCTGGTTTATTTTCTACAAGACCCGCTTCGGTCTGCGCATGCGCGCGTGCGGCGAGCACCCGCAAGCGTGTGAGACGCTCGGCATCAACGTGCTGCGCACCAGATTCCTCTGCGTGACGATCTCCGGATTTTTGGCAGGTCTGGGCGGCGCATGCGTGACGATGGCGATCACGAACCAGTTCCGTCCGATCTCGATCGTGGGACAAGGCTTCATCGCGATTGCGGCCGTGATCTTCGGAAAATTCCGTCCGCAGGGCGCGATGCTCGGCTGTCTGTTGTTCGGCTTCTGTACCGGTCTGAAGGTGGTGCTCGGCAATTCCAACATCGTCTCGGCGCAGTTGATCTCGATGATCCCGTACGTGGTGACGGTCATCGTGCTGATCCTGTTCGTAGGTAAGTCGCATGTGCCGGCGGCCAACGGCAAGCCGTTCGTGAAGTCGAAATAAGTTTTTCTTTTGAGGAGGATGAAACATGGCATATAAAGAAAAAAAGAGGTGGGCGTTCTTTGGCCTGCCGCTGACCTTTACCACTTATACGATCGATGACGAGATCATCACGGTCAATTCCGGTCTTCTGAGGCGTGTCGAGAACGACTGCTATATGTACAAGGTGGTTGACGTCCGGCTGGAGGTGAGCCTGATCGAGCGGATTTTCGGACTGGGAACCGTGCACTGCTTCAGCGGCGATATGACGAACCCGGACCTGCGCCTGATACACATCAAGCATGCGAAGGAGATCAAGAACTATATTCTCAAGCAGTCTGAGGAGGAGCGTCTCAGGAGAAAGACGCTCAACATGCAGAGCCTTGACGGAAATCCGGACATTGCGCAGGTAGACAGTTGCGATCTGTAGAGAACGCGGACGGGCAGCTTTGTGTGTGATCGACGGCTTTGATTCCGAAACAAAGGATTTCTAGAGTGCCGCCCATGGCGTGAGAATCGTCATCGGGCGGCATTCCTGTCTTACAAGGATTGTAAGTGGCGGCCGCGCCTTCCCTCTGCTAGAATATAGCTATCAGGATATCTGTGAGGAAAGGGGATTTGTATGAATATGGAAAAAGAGATTTTGCAGGTGGAGGGTCTGACAAAAACATATGGAAGGAACGAGAACCGGACGGAGGCTTTGAAAGGCATTTCTTTCCGGGTGCTTGAGGGAGAGTTTCTGGGGATTATGGGCGCGAGCGGTTCCGGGAAGACAACGCTGCTTAACTGTATTGCTACGATGCTGAAACCCACGTCGGGAAGGATCGTCCTCCGGGGACAGGATATTTTCGGCTTTCGGGGCGGTAAGCTGGCCGATTACCGGGGGAGGGAGATCGGATATCTGTTTCAGGAGTTCGAGCTGCTGGACAATCTGACAGCGAGAGAGAATATCCTGCTTCCGTTGTCGCTGCACGGCGTCGCAAAGCGGCAGGCCGATCAGAGCATACAGGCGATCTCACGATTGCTGGACATTGCCGGGATACTTGAGAAATTCCCGTCCCAGATGTCCGGCGGACAGAAGCAGCGCGTGGCGGCGGCGAGGGCGCTGATCTCCGATCCGGCGATTCTTCTCGCGGACGAACCGACCGGCGCGCTCGACAGCAAAAATTCCAAAATTCTGTTGGATAAGCTGGCTGAGGTGAATCATGCCGGGAAAAAGACGATCTTGATGGTGACGCATGACGCCGGCGCCGCGAGCTACTGTTCGAGGATTCTTTTTATCCGGGATGGACAGTTGTTCCATGAGCTGCGCCGCAGCCTGTCGGGCGAGTCGACAGCCGATTTTTATGAGCGGATTCTGACCGTGACGGCACAGTTGGGAGGAGGCAGTGCAAATGTTCTTTAAACAGATTCGGCGAAATGCCTCCCGAAATCGAAAGGGAAACGGCTTGTTCTTCGGTTCCCTCGTGATCGCGATCGTAGCTTTCTATACCTTGCTCTCCCTTGGCGGGCAGGATGTTATGCGTTTCCTTGCCACGATTGAGAGTGACGCCGTCGGAAAACTTCTGGGAATGCTTCCCGTTGTATATGCGGTCTCTTTGTTCTTTGTGTTTTTTCTCGTCTACTTTGCCTGCCGGTATCAGATCGACGACCGCAGGCGGGAGCTGGGGATGTATCTGATGCTGGGGATGAGAAGAAGCCGCTTGTTCGGAATGCTGTTTGGCGAGACGCTGTACAGCAGCCTGATCTCTCTGTTGATCGGACTTCCGACGGCTCTGTTTCTGACGGAGGGGATCAGTCTGGCTACAGCAAAAATCGTGGGACTCGGGATCGTCGGACATCGGTTTTCCTTTTCGCCCGGCGCGGTAGTATGGACCGTATGCGGCTTCGTGCTCGTACAGATGCTGTCCATGCTGATCCTCTGTGTCGGTCTTGGTAGGACGGAGCCTGCAGAATTCTTCCGCGCAGGGGATGTCAAAAGACAGTCCGTTTCTTCCGGCTTGAAAAGCACGGCGTACTTTTGTGTCGGTCTCGGATTTCTGTTTCTTGCGTATTATCTGGGAATTTTTCGCCTGCGGACGCTTCAGCTTGCCGTTTGGCTCGCCGTCGTTGTTCTGGGAATTCTGGGCACCTTCTTTCTGTATCGCGGGCTGGGAGGATTTCTCGGACGGCGGATCCGCAGAAGAGACAAGAAGGGCCTTGAGATCTTTACGGCAAGGCAGGTACAGGAAAACGTCCTGTCCGAGCATCGGTCGCTGGCCGTGGCGTCTCTGCTCCTTATGATGGCGCTGGCCTGCATTTCCTACGGCATTTCGATGGGACTGGGGCGTTCTGTCAGCAGCCGCAGCGCCGATTTTTCGCTCTTTGGGGAGGAGCCCCAGATTGATGCCGTTCTGGCGGAAGACGGCTTCCGCGAGATGACGCAGGAGAATTACCCGTTGTATCTTTCCTATGTAAAAGACGATTATTATGAAGATTCCGAGCAGAATTCCGATATCAGCGGTCTGAAAACGGCGCTCTTGGAGGTCGAAGGAGGGAGCGAGATCAGCCGAAATCTGTACGGGATCGAATATGTGATCGCCGAGAGTTCTTACAATCATATCCTCGAAAGTCTGGGAAAAGAGAAGCTTGATTTGTCCCATGGGAAGGTGGCGCTCTATTCGTCTCTGGCGAACGACGGGGATTTCGGCGCGATCCTGCAGGCGGCGCTGGAGAAGCATGTGTCTGTCGGCATCGACGGATCCTATTACGAGATTCTGCCCACGCTTTATGACGACAATGTTGTGGCGGATCAGGCCATCACCCTTTATCTGGGATGGATTGTGCCGGACGGTCTTTATGCGCAGCTTGCCCGCGAGACGAAGGCATACTGCCGGAATGTGCGGCTTCGCGGCGATGTGGTGGAGGAGATGGGACTGATGCAGGCGGTTCGGGAGGCGGATGCGCTGCTTTCCGGAACCGGCATCGAGTACGACAGCTACCTTGGCGGGATCGGCAGGAACCTTTTCTATACGATTGCGGCGAGTTATCTGACGATCTATCTCGGCGTACTGTTCTGGCTGATCGCCAATACGGTGATCGGTTTGAAATATCTGATCGGGCAGCGCCGAACCAGACACCGCTATGAGACATTGACAATGCTGGGCGCGGATCCGCCGTCGATGCAGCGCTCCGTGAAAAAGCAGATTGGCGCGTATTTTGCGCTGGTGCTGGTCACGGCTCTTGTAAGCAGCGCGGCGGCGGTCGTATCAATGTTTACGAGCTTTGCAAGGCTGCCGGTGGGCGTTTCCGCGGAAAAGACGATGTTGATCGCCGGCGCGGCGCTGCTTGCCTTTACTGTGCTGGAGACGTTTTACATTCATGTCGTGAAGCGGGCGGCAGTCCGGGAGATCTCTGCGCTGGACAAAGCTCTTGACTGAACGGTTGATAAATTTTGGAAAGAGAGGGAGATTATGTTTCGGATCGTGATCGTGGAGGATGACCGTTATCTGAGGGAGGAACTGCTGCATACCTTTCGGAAGGCAGGATATGAGGCGGAAGCTCCTGCATCCTTTGCTTCGGTGGAAGAGGAGGTCTTGGCGCTGCGCCCGGATCTCGTCGTGCTGGACGTCAATCTGCCGGGAAAGTCCGGTTATGAGCTGTGCAAAAGCATGAAGCGGAAGTCTGCTTTCCCGATCCTGATTCTGACGGCGCGGGACACGCTTGCCGACGAGCTGACTGCGCTCGGTCTGGGTGCCGACGATTTTCTGCCGAAGCCCTGCCATCCGGACCGACTGCTGGCGAGGGCCGGGCGGCTCCTCAGGACATGGCGCAGGATAAGTCCGCTTCTCGAAGTCGGGCCTTTGTCTTTGGATGCGGAGACCTATAAGTTGACATGCAGGGACCGCGTGCTGCTTTTGCCGGAGACGGAGGGAAAGCTGCTTGAGCTCCTGATGGAAAGTTATCCGGGCATTGTCGGGAAAAAGGAACTTTTTTCCTCTGTCTGGGGGACGGAAGAGTTTGTAGATGAAAATATTCTTCAGGTCAATTTAAGCCGCCTGCGAAAAAGTCTGACACAGATCGGCCTCGGGGATATTGTGCAGAATATCAGAGGAAAAGGCTATGTACTGGAGGTGGACGGGCTGTGAACGGAAGGGACAGGGATCATTTCGGATGCGGAAAGCATTTGATGCGGCGTTTTGCACATTGGTTTTTTCTTTTTTTGACGACGGACGCGGCGTTTCTCTTTGCGGCGTGGCTTGCGCTGAAGCCCGGAGAGCTTCGGTCCGCGGCGCTGTTTCTCGGGTTGTTTATGTTTCTGGCTTTGGCGGCGGGGATTTTTGCGGAGCTCAGGCAGCGAAGAAAAGATGAAACCGCGCTTCTTCGCTTTCTGGAAGCGCCGGGCGAACGGACGGAGGAGGGGTTTCTGGCTCGTTTTCCGGACAGCGAGGCAGCCCGCGCGCTTTGCGCACGTTTTTTTGCCATGCAGTCGCAGGTCAATGAAAAGACCGTCGATCTGGGTGAATACCGGGATTACGTCGAGGCGTGGGTACATGAGGTGAAGACGCCGCTGTCTCTTTTTACTATGGTTCTGGATAATCACGGGGACGAGCTGCCTGTCGATGTCGGCACCCGTCTTCAATACGTGCGGTACCGGATTAATGAAGATGTGGAACGGATCCTGTATTACGCCCGGCTGCAGGCGGATCATCCGGATATAAGGTTCTCCCGCTTTCGGCTGGATCTGTGCGTTCGGGAGGCGCTCGCGGAGTATCGTCCGTTTCTGGAGGAAAAGCAGATTTCGGTCGAGCCGGATCAGGAGCGGATCGAGGTGGATTCCGACAGCAGGATCGTTCGGTTTCTGTTGTCTCAGCTCCTTGACAATGCCGTAAAGTATGCGGACGAGAAGGAGGGGAAGATTGCGGTCAGCCTTCATCGGGAGGGGGAGCGTGTTTGTCTGTCCGTCTGCAACAACGGCGACGGCGTGCCGCCGGAGGACAGGCCGTTTCTCTTCGACAAGGGTTTTACGGGCAGCAGTCCGAACCGGCAGAAGGCGACCGGGATGGGGCTGTACCTCGTCCGCAAGTACGCGCAGAAGCTGTGCGTGGAGGTACGGCTCGAAGAGCAGATCCCGTATGAGAGCGGATTCGGGATCGCGCTTCTGTTTGCCCGGTAAGAGAAAAATCAAGGAAGCAATCGTTGACAGAGCTTTCCTGTCTTGGTAGAATATGCGATGGACTTAAAAACACAGAGGATTTGCATAAATAAAAGTAACCGTGCAAAGATGAACGGTTATGAAGACGGGACAGTGGAGGAGATCATTGTGGGTGATTTGAGGGAAGAGATCGGAAAGCGGCGGACGTTTGCAATCATTTCACATCCGGACGCGGGAAAGACGACGTTGACAGAGAAATTTTTGCTCTACGGCGGCGCGATCAATCTGGCGGGATCGGTGAAGGGCAAGGCGACGGCAAGACACGCGGTGTCAGACTGGATGGAGATCGAGAAGGAGAGAGGTATCTCGGTCACGTCTTCCGTCCTGCAGTTTAATTACGGCGGGTACTGTATCAATATTCTGGACACGCCGGGCCATCAGGATTTCTCGGAGGATACGTACCGCACGCTGATGGCGGCAGACTCCGCGGTCATGGTGATCGACGCGTCGAAGGGCGTCGAGGCGCAGACGCGCAAGCTGTTTAAGGTCTGCGTGATGCGGCATATCCCGATCTTTACGTTTATCAATAAGCTGGACCGCGATGCGAACGACACGTTTGAGCTGCTTGACGATATCGAGAAAGAGCTTGGGATCGCGACGTGTCCGATCAACTGGCCGATCGGTTCCGGCAAGAATTTTAAAGGCGTGTACGAGCGCGCGTCCCGCAAGGTGACGACGTTCACCGACACGCAGAAGGGTACGAAGGCGGGCGTTGCGACGGAGATTGACGTAGATGCGCCGGAGCTGGAGGAGTTCATCGGGACGCAGAACAAGGAGACGCTGCTCGAGGAGATTGAACTGCTCGACGGGGCTTCCGCGGAGTTCGATCAGGAGCTTGTCAGCCAAGGGAAGCTGTCGCCGGTGTTTTTCGGCTCGGCGCTGACGAATTTCGGCGTGGAGATCTTTCTGAAGCATTTTTTGCAGATGACGACATCCCCGCTGCCGCGAACGGCGGATTGCGGCGTGATCGACCCGATGGAGGAGGATTTCTCGGCGTTTGTCTTTAAGATTCAGGCGAACATGAACAAGGCGCACCGCGACCGCGTGGCGTTCATGCGTATCTGCTCGGGGAAATTTGACGCGGGCATGGAGGTCTATCATGTGCAGGGCGACCGCACGCAGCGCCTCTCCCAGCCGCAGCAGATGATGGCGCAGGAGCGGCACATTGTGCAGGAGGCCTACGCGGGGGATATCATCGGCGTCTTCGATCCGGGTATCTTTTCCATTGGGGACACGATCTGTATGCCGGGTAAAAAGTTCGCCTACGAGGGGATCCCGACCTTTGCGCCGGAGCATTTTGCGCGCGTGCGGCAGATCGACACGATGAAGCGCAAGCAGTTTGTCAAGGGGATCAACCAGATCGCGCAGGAGGGCGCGATCCAGATCTTTCAGGAATTCAACACCGGCATGGAGGAGATCATCGTCGGTGTGGTCGGTGTGCTGCAGTTCGACGTGCTGAAGTACCGGCTTGAGAACGAATACAACGTGGACATTGTGCTGGAACCGCTCCCGTACGAACACATCCGCTGGATTGAAAATGAGGATATCGACCTGAACAAGATCGTCGGCACCTCGGACATGAAGAAGATCAAGGACCTCAAGGACCGCCCGCTCCTTCTGTTCGTCAACAGTTGGTCGGTCGGAATGGTGCTCGAGCGAAACGAGGGGCTGAGGCTGTCGGAGTTCGGACGCTAAAGTTTCGAAAATTCCTTGCAAACCGTCGACATGTTTTGTATAATAAACAGTAATCATGATAATATAATTTTGTGTGCAGATACGTTTGGTAAGGAGGCTATCGCTATGGATGCAGCTATGGAACATACAGAGATTCACACGCACAAGCTGGAGAATGAAGAGCAGTTCGGAGAAGTCCGCATCGCAGATGAGGTTGTCGCGATCATCGCCGGGCTGGCGGCGTCTGAGGTGGACGGGGTCGCTTCGATGGCAGGCAACGTCACGAGGGATCTGATCGAGAAGCTTGGCATGAAGAGTCTGTCAAAGGGCGTGAAGATCACGATGGACGAGAAGACGGTTCACGTTGCGCTGGCGATCAATATACAGTACGGTTACAACGTGCCGACGACGTGCTCCAAGATACAGGAGAAGGTCAAGACCGCGATCGAGACGATGACCGGCCTCGAGGTTGCCGAGGTGAACATCAAGATCGTGAATGTTGCGATGGAGAAGAAATGAGACGATAAGCTGTTGTGAAGCGTTTTTGCAACAGCTCTTTTACTATAAAAGGCTTGCGAGCGTGCGGGACATGCGGCGATCCGCGGGCTTTTATTTATGATGGAGAAGCAGACTATGAAGAGAAGCGAGATCAGGGAGCATATATTTAAGCTTGTGTTTTGCGGAGATTTTCATCCGAGCGAGGAGATTCCGGCTCAGGTGCAGATCTATTTCGAGGAGCTCACCGAGGCGACGGAGGAGGAACACGGCTATATTGCGGGCAAGGTAGAGCGGATAAAGGAAAAGGTCCCTGAGATTGACGGCAGGATCAATGAGGTAGCGCAGGGCTGGAAGACGCCGCGTATGGGAAAGGCCGATCTGGCGATCCTTCGCCTTGCGGTCTACGAGATGTTGTTCGATGAGGACGTTCCGGTGAAAGTGGCAATCAACGAGGCGGTGGAGCTTGCCAAGAAATACGGCGGAGACGATTCGCCGTCGTTTGTGAACGGGATCTTGGCGAAGCTCGCCTGAATATTATGATGCAGAAAGTATATTCGGTCAGTCAGATCAATCAGTATATCAAAAGAATGTTTTCGCAGGATTTCCTGCTGAATCAGGTCAGCGTCCGGGGCGAGGTGTCGAACTGCAAGTATCACGGTTCGGGACATATTTATTTTTCGCTCAAGGATGCGTCGGGGACGATCTCGTGCGTGATGTTTGCCGGCACGGCCAGAAAGGGACTGAATTTCCGGCTGTCTGACGGGCAGCAGGTGGTCGTGGACGGAAACGTGAACGTCTATGAGGCGGCCGGTAAATATCAGTTGTACGCAGACCGTATTCAGAGGGATGGCGCAGGCGCGCTTTACGAGCAGTTTCTGGCGCTGAAGCGTGAGCTCGAAGAGATGGGAATGTTCGCCCCGGAATACAAAAAGCCGATCCCGAAGCATGTGCGCAGACTGGGCGTTGTTACCGCGCCCACAGGGGCGGCGGTCCGCGACATTATCTCGATTTCCAGACGGCGCAGCCCCGGGATTCAGATCATTCTCTATCCGGCTCAGGTGCAGGGCGAGGGCGCGGCCGAGAGTGTGGCGGAGGGACTTCGCGCGTTGGACGCGCAGAACGTGGACGTTATCATCGTCGGCCGCGGAGGAGGTTCGATCGAGGATCTCTGGGCGTTCAACGAGGAGCTTGTCGCCCGGGCGATCTTTGCATGCCGGACGCCGGTGATCTCGGCGGTCGGTCATGAGACGGATACGACGATCGCAGATTTCGTGGCGGATCTGCGCGCTCCGACTCCGTCAGCGGCGGCCGAGCTTGCGGTCGCGGACGCGGGGGCGCTGTGTCAGCAGTTGCTGGACGCACAGGCGGGATTCGGACGGCTGATGCGCCAAAGGATCAAAGAGGAACGCGGACGGACAGAGAGTCTTCAGTTGCGTTTGCGCTATGTGAGCCCGCAGCAGAGAGTACGGGATCAGAGACAGCGCGCCGCAGACTTTGACGGACAACTTTGCAGAGGAATGCAGGACAGCCTGCGCGACAGGAAACGCCGGATGGCGCTCTATATTGAGCGGTTGCGGGGCCTCTCACCGCTTGAAAAGCTGGCGCAGGGCTATGCCTGCGTGACGGACGAGGGCGGTAAGCGGATCTCATCGGTCGCTCAGGTTCAGGCGGGCGATATGCTGCAGGGATATGTCGCCGACGGGCGAATCATTTCGCGGGTCGTCTCGGCGGAGAAGATGAAACTATAAAGATTTGAAAGGAGCGACTGTGATGGACGGTTTCAGAAGTTGGCTGGGGGAGCAGGGAAAGGATCCGGAGTTTTGTGCGGAATATGACAGGCTGCGCGCGGAGTATGACGCGGCGCGGGGCGTGAGCGCACAGGACGAGGCCGCGCATGAGACGACGCTTGAAGAGTCGTTTGACATTCTCGACGGGATGCTGAAGAAGCTTGAGGACAGCAGCCTTCCGCTGGAGGAGGCTCTGAAGCTGTATCAGCAGGGGACAGAGCTTCTGGCGAAATGCAATGATAAGATCGACATGGTGGAAAAACAGATCATGGCTGTGAATAAAGAAGGTGGTTTGGATGAGTTTGAATTTTGACGAACAGATGAAGAAACGGGTGACGGAGATTAAAAGTGTGATTGCCGGTTATCTGCCGGAGGAGGGCGGATTTCAGAGGACGCTTCTCGAGGCGGTCAATTACAGCATGCTTGTCGGCGGCAAAAAGCTCCGTCCGCTTCTGATGCAGCAGACCTATGTGATGTTCGGCGGAAAGTCCGGGATCATCAAGCCCTTTATGGCGGCGATCGAGATGGTGCACACGCACTCTCTGATCCATGACGATCTGCCGGCGATGGACAACGACGAGTACCGCAGGGGAAAGAAGACGATGCACATCGTGTACGGCGAGGCGATGGCGATCCTCGCGGGCGACGCGCTTCTGAATCTGGCGTACGAGACTGCGGCGAAGGCGTTTGATATGGAGCCGGACAATCCGCGTATCGGCCGTGCGCTCCGGATCCTTGCGGAAAAAACCGGATCGGACGGGATGATCGGCGGGCAGTCGGTAGATGTGGAGTACGCCGGGAAGCCGCTGAATGGAGAACAGCTCCATTTTATTTACCGGCTGAAGACGGGAGCGCTGATCGAGGCGTCCATGATGATCGGAGCAGTGCTCGCTGACGCATCGGAGGAGGAGCTTGAAAAGGTGCGGCAGATCGCCGCAAACGTAGGGTTTGCATTTCAGATACAGGATGATATACTGGACGTGACCGGGGATCAGGAGACGCTCGGCAAGTCGATAAACAGCGATGCGAAGAACGAGAAGACAACGTATGTGACGGTGAACGGGCTGGAACAGGCGCAGCGTGACGTGGCGCGCTATTCGAAGGAGGCAATCCGCCTTCTGGACGAGCTGCCGTACGAGAACGAGTTCCTGAGAGAGCTGATCCTCAATCTGATCCACAGGAGCGCGTAAAGAACGGAAACAGGAGAAAGCCGAGGCTTGCATCTGGCAATGCGAAGGAAAGGTGGCGTTTATTCTGTTAGAGAGGATCAATGAAGCAAACGATATCAAGAAGATTGAGAAGGAGAAATTACCGGAGCTCGCGCAGGAGATCCGGGATTTCCTGATTCAGAAGATCAGTCGGACCGGGGGACATCTCGCCTCGAATCTGGGCGTGGTGGAGCTGACGATGGCCCTTCATCTTTCCTTTACGCTTCCGCAGGATAAGATCATCTGGGATGTCGGACACCAGTCGTATACACACAAGATTTTGACCGGCCGAAAAGCGGGCTTTGACGAGCTGCGCAAATTCGGCGGGATGAGCGGCTTCCCGAAGCGCAAGGAGAGCGACTGCGACGCGTTTGACACGGGACACAGCTCCACGTCGATCTCGGCCGGACTGGGCTATGTCTGCTCGCGTGATGTGCTCGGGGAGGACTATTACGTGGTCTCCGTGATCGGGGACGGCGCGCTGACCGGCGGGATGGCTTATGAGGCGCTGAACAATGCCTCGGAGCTGAAAACAAATTTTATCATCGTACTGAATGACAACGAGATGTCCATCTCGGAGAACGTCGGGGGAATTTCCGCTTATCTGGGCAGCATCCGGACGGCGGATTCCTACACCGGCCTGAAGATGGGTGTGGAAAATACATTGAACAAGATCCCGGTCTACGGGGACAAGCTGATTCGAGGGATCCGCAACACGAAGCAGGGCATCAAGCAGTTTCTGGTGCCGGGCATGTTTTTCGAGGAGATGGGGATTACATACCTCGGTCCGGTCGACGGACACAACATCTCCAAGCTGACGCGCGTTTTTCGTGACGCGAAGAAGGTGAACGGCCCGGTGCTTGTGCATGTGCTGACGCGCAAGGGCAAGGGCTTCGGCCCGGCGGAGCGCATGCCGTCGAGATTCCACGGGGCGGAGCCGTTCGAGATCGAGACGGGGCTTCCGAGTGTGCGCAAGAAAAAGGCGGCGTACACGGACGTTTTTTCGACGGTCATGTGCAAGATGGGCGCGCGCGAGCCGAAGCTCGTGGCGGTCACGGCGGCGATGCCGGACGGCACGGGACTCAAACGCTTCCGCAACATGTACCACGACCGCTTCTTCGACGTAGGGATCGCGGAGGCGCACGCCGTGACCTTTGCGGCCGGTCTGGCGGCGGGCGGACTGAAGCCGGTCGTCGCGGTGTATTCGTCGTTTCTGCAAAGGGCGTTCGATCAGATCATCCACGATGTCTGTATTCAGAATCTGCATGTCGTGTTCGCGATCGACCGCGCCGGTCTGGTCGGAAGCGACGGGGAGACGCATCAGGGGATCTTCGATCTGTCGTATCTCTCGATGATGCCGAATATGTGCGTGATGGCTCCCAAGAATAAATGGGAGCTTGCCGATATGCTGAAATACGCGATCTACTATGACGGCCCGATCGCGCTGCGCTATCCGCGCGGGGAGGCGTACGACGAGCTGAAGGAATACCGCGCGCCGATCGTTTTGGGAAAGAGCGAGATCCTGTACGACGAGGACGGACTTGCGCTCGTAGCGGTCGGGAGCATGGTGCAGACAGCGCTTGCGGTGCGTGAGATGCTCAAGGAGATCGGCTACCAGTGCACGGTCGTGAACGCGCGCTTTGTCAAGCCGATTGATGAGGAGATGCTTGCATATCTCGCGAAGGATCACCGCATGGTCGTGACGATGGAAGAGAATGTAAAAAGCGGCGGCTTCGGCGAGAAGGTGCTGGAATATTACAATGAGACGCGAACCGACATTCAGGTGCTGCAGGCGGCGCTTCCCGATGATTATATCGAGCACGGAAACGTGAACGTGTTGCGCGAGGAGACCTGCATCGATGCGGAGTCCGTGTTCAAGAGGATTGTCGCGCAGTATTTTCCGCAGTAGATGTTCACTAAGAACGAAGATGGAGAACATTTTATGAAGGAACGATTGGATCTGCTGCTTGTGCAGCGCGGTCTTGCCGCTTCGCGCGAGAAGGCGAAGGCCGTGATCATGGCGGGCAGCGTGTTTGTAAACGGTCAGCGTGAGGACAAGGCCGGTACGATGATCGACGAGAAGGCGGAGATTACCGTAAAGGGCAGCAAGCTCCGCTATGTGAGCAGGGGCGGACTGAAGCTGGAAAAGGCGATGGAAAGCTTCGGCATTGCGCTTGACGGGAGGGTCTGCATGGATGTGGGCGCGTCGACCGGCGGGTTTACCGACTGCATGCTGCAAAACGGCGCCCTCAAGGTGTACTCGGTCGATGTCGGACACGGACAACTGGACTGGAAGCTGCGGGGCGACGTGCGTGTGGTATGCATGGAAAAGACGAATATCCGCTACGTTGTGCCGGATGATATTCAGGAACCGCCGTCGTTTGTGTCGATCGACGTGTCCTTCATCTCACTGACGAAGGTGCTCGGACCGGTGCGTGAGCTGATGACGGATGAAGGCGAGATCGTCTGCCTGATCAAGCCGCAGTTTGAAGCCGGGCGGGAGAAGGTCGGGAAAAAGGGCGTTGTGCGTGATCCGGCCGTGCATGAGGAAGTGATCCGCAAGGTGATTGCGTATGCGATTCAGCTTGGATTTGAGGGGGCGGGGCTTACGTATTCCCCGATCAAAGGTCCGGAGGGAAATATCGAATATCTTCTATATCTGCGGAAGCGCGCAGATTTTTCAGAGGAAGCGCCGGAAGATGAGACAAAGACAGACAGACAGGACGCGGTACGAATGGTCGTGTCGACCGCGCATACCGCGCTTGATTGAGCGCGGAGGACGGAGTATTACCGATGAATACATTTTACGTAATTACAAATTATCAAAAGGATCCGGAGTTTCAGACGTCCGGTATGATTCGGGAATATCTGGAAAGCAGAGGGAAGAAATGCTATATCCAGCAGTGCGGAAAGGATTGCCCGACCGGGCAGTACAGGTACACGGACGCGCAGAAGGTGCCGAAGGATGTGGACTGTGTGTTGGTGCTGGGAGGAGACGGAACCTTGCTGCAGGCGGCCAGAGATCTGGTAGAGTGTTCGCTTCCGCTTCTCGGGATCAACATGGGCACGCTCGGTTATCTCGCTGAGATTGAGCATACGAACGTCTGTCCGGCGCTGGATAAGCTGATGGACGACAATTTTTCGGTCGAGTCGCGCATGATGATCCAAGGCACGGCGCTCCATCAGGGCAGGCAGCTTCTCAGAGACATCGCCCTGAACGATGTGGTGATCCGAAGGAACGGTAAGCTGCGCGTTCTCGACTTCAATATCTATGTGGACAATGTGTTTCTCACCTCTTACTCGGCGGACGGGATCATCGTCGCGACGCCGACCGGCTCCACGGGTTATAATCTGTCCGCGGGCGGGCCGATCGTTGCCCCGCAGGCATCGCTGATCCTGCTGTCGGCGGTCGCTCCCCACACGTTGAATTCGCGTTCGATCGTTCTGCCTGACGACGTGGAGATCACGATCGAGGTCAGCGCGAGACATGATACGGACATGGACGGAGCGGAGGCGACCTTCGACGGGGATACTTCCGTGAAGCTGAATTCCGGAGACCGGATCGTCATTGCCAGATCCGATCGCAAGGTACGGATGATAAAGACGAAAAACACAAGTTTTCTGGAGATCCTGCGTGAAAAGATGGGCAATTAGGAGGGAGCGAGAGAATGAAGAATGCGAGACAGGAAAAAATCGTTGAGCTGATTACGAAGTATGAGATCGAGACGCAGGAGGAGCTTGCGTCGTATCTGGAAAAGGAAGGCTGCCGCGTCACGCAGGCGACGATCTCCCGCGATATCCGCGAGCTCAAGCTGACGAAGCTGACGACTGAGAACGGAAAACAGAAATATACGCTGATGCAGGACTATACGCCCGGGATCAGCGATAAATATCTGCGTGTGCTGAAGGAGGGCTTCGTTTCGATGGACATGGCGCAGAACATTCTGGTTGTGAAGACCGTGTCCGGGATGGCGATGGCGGTCGCGGCTGCGATCGACGCAATGCATTGGAACGAGGTCGCCGGCTGCATCGCGGGGGACGATACGATCATGTGCGCGGTGCGGAGTACGGAGGAGACGCTGCAGGTGATGGAGAAGATACGGAAGATTGTCGGGGGAGAGACAGGACAGACTTATGTTAATTAGTTTGCATGTGAAAAATATGGCGCTGATCAGGGAAGCGGAGGTTGAGTTCGGCGAAGGGCTGAACATTATGACAGGCGAGACAGGCGCCGGGAAATCCATCGTGATCGGGTCGGTCAATATTGCGCTGGGGACGGGCAATTTCCGGGATTACGTCCCGGAGGATGCGGATCACGCGCTTGTCGAGCTTGTGTTCTCCACAAAGAACGGGGCGGTCCGCCGGATGATGGAGGAACAGGACATTCCGTTTGAAGACGGGGAAGTGATCATCGCGAGGCGCTACAAGGCCGGTCGGAGCGTCAGCAAGGTCAACGGAGAGACCGTGCCGGTCTCCTTTGTGCGGGAGCTCGCCGCGGAGCTGATCGATATACACGGGCAGCACGAGCATCAGTCGCTGTTGTACGAGAAAAATCATCTGAAGATTTTGGATAAATTTTCCGGGGAACAGTCGGAGGAAAAGCTGGCGCTCTGCCGGGAGCAGTACCATGCGTTTCGGGATGCGAAGAGGCGGCTTTCGGAGGCGGACGCCGGGGAGAAGGACCGGGCGAAGGAACTGGATTTCCTGAAATTTGAATTGAATGAGATCGAGTCCGCCGCGCTTGTGCCGGGAGAGGACGAGGAGCTGGAGAGCGAGTATCGCCGCATGACGAACGGACAGAAGATCATGGAAGCGCTCTCGGAGACCGCCGGTCTGACCGGAGCGGGAGACTGTTCCGGCGCGGGGGATGAGATCAGCCGGGCGGTGCGCGCGTTCGGGGCGGCTGCGCGCTACGATGAGACGCTCGGCAATCTGGAACAGACGCTTGCCGACATCGAGTCGATGATGAATGATTTCAACCGCGAGCTGTCCGATTACATGGATGATTTTACCTTTGACGCACAGAAGCTGAAGGAGACGCAGGAGCGGCTGGATCTGATGAATCGTCTCAAGGCAAAATATGGAAATTCGATCGAGCAGATTCTGGAAGCGGGGCGCGAAAAGGAAGAGCGGATCGGAATTTTGTCAAACTATGAGGAATATCTGGCGGATCTGAGGAAAACCTATGAGCAGAGCAAAAATGCGCTGTGGAAAACGGCGGACGAGATCTCCGCGATCCGCAAACGCTGCGCCGGGCAGCTTGCAAAGGAGATACAGGAAGCGCTGATCGATCTGAATTTTCTTGATGTCCGTTTTGAAATTTCGTTTGACGAGACGGAGGAGCCCGGAGAGAACGGCAAGGATGTCGTCTGCTTCATGATTTCGATGAATCCGGGTCTGCCGCTTCGGCCGCTTGCTGACGTGGCGTCCGGCGGGGAGCTTTCGAGGATCATGCTTGCGCTCAAGGCGGTCATGGCAGACCGGGATGAGATCGAGACCCTGATCTTTGACGAGATCGACAGCGGGATCAGCGGGCGCACGGCGCAGAAGGTTTCCGAAAAGATGGCGGTGATCGCCGGGAAGCATCAGGTTCTTTGCATTACGCATCTTGCGCAGATCGCATCGATGGCGGATCATCATTATATTATTGAGAAAAAGCCTGCCGACAGCAGGACTGTCACCAATATCGGCCTGCTGACGGAGGAAGAGAGCATTGAGGAGCTTGCCCGGATTTTGGGCGGAGCCGAGATCACGCCGGCAGTGAGAGAAAACGCGCGTGAAATGAAAGAACTGGCAAAAAAAGCAAAAAAATACTAGAGTCAAACGAGGAGAACTCCACATACTGAATGCAGAGACTGGTGACACAGTGCTCTGCATTTATTTTTGTGATGATTATTTTTCTGATGATATAGTGAGAAGTGGGGTGCGAAAGATGAATGTCAGACAGAAGTACAGGGGATTTGTGTGCATTTTACTGGGGTTCGGGATCGTTGGCTTGGGCGCGTGCAGTCTGGCTGCAGTGCGCGCGCAGATTCCTTCGCAGATGCAGGTATCGGATGCAGGCGAGCTTCCGGAGCTGTTTCACAATGCGTTTGACCGTTTCATCACGAAGGAGATCAGCGCACGGGAGAGCGCGCCTTCCAAGACGGAGCAGACAGGAACAACGATGATGGAAGTCGGCGAGACATTGAACGACAGCGCAGTCCCCGAGACATATCAAATTCTGTACCGCCTGTTCGGAAAGATTCCGCTGAAGATGGTGACAGTCAGCGTGGTTCCCAGAAGACAGGTGTATGTGGGCGGCACACCGATCGGAATTTATCTGAGGACGAACGGGGTCATGGTTATCGAGACCGCAAAGATCGAGACCGGGGACGGGAGCATGTCCTGCCCTGCGGAAAATATCGTGAAGTCCGGGGATTACATCAAATCGGTCAACGGCGTCGAGACAAATACGAAGGAACGGCTTGTAGAGTGCATCAGCGCCTGCGGCGGCGAGGATCTGGTGCTTGCGGTGGACCGCGCGGGCGAACAGATCAGCCTCAAGGTTCATCCGGTGATGGACGAAAGCGGCGCGTACAAGGCGGGCATCTGGGTCCGCAATGATACGCAGGGAATCGGCACATTGACTTATATCGATAAGAACGGTGATTTCGGCGCGCTCGGCCACGGGATCAGCGATATTGACACCGGAAAGCTCCTGGACATCAGCGGCGGCGTTCTCTACAATGCGGACGTTATCTCGATCATCAAAGGATCCCAAGGCGTTCCGGGAGAGCTTGCGGGTGTGATCCATTACAGTGAGGGATACAAAATCGGTGAGATCGAGGAAAATCGAAAGGACGGAATCTACGGCAGGATGATCGGGTTCCCCGCGATGACGGAGGAGAGCAGACTATATGAGACAGCCTACAAGCAGGAGGTGGTGCAGGGGCCTGCGGCGATCCTCTGCTCGGTGGACGGAGAATGCAAAGAGTACGAGGTCGATATCCGGGAGATCCGTCTAAACGGGAACGACGTCAACAAAGGCATGGTGATCGAGGTGACGGATCCAGAGCTCCTTGAGCTGACCGGAGGGATCGTGCAGGGCATGTGAGTGATGTATTATAGGGACAACACAGGAAGTGCTGGATCTGAGCGGTTTCTGGAGTTTGCCCCTATTTCATTGACAAGATAAGGGAGTGTATTTGCGCGAATACAAAAGCACGTAAAACCGGCTTACTCGGAAAGTGAGGTGAAAACAAAGAGTAGCCTGTTACGTGCGTACATATTTAATGATTAAAGCACTAATGATATGCGAAAGTAACGGTTTTGTTACTTTCGATATTTGAAGTTGTAGAATGTTATTTGAATCATGGCCAGAAGAGATGATTGCCATCGACTTCTGGTTCTTTTTTGGAGGTTAGTATGGGGAATGTTGGCGTGGTAACGCAGAGTTTCATAGGCAAAGATAATGCTTCTTATCACGATATTATTGCTTTATTCAAAATATATCGTGCCGTTTCTTGGAATATGCAAATAAGGATAAATCAAGTTAAGCACAGATTCCGCTTGGAATATGGAACAGATGTGGACGCATTTCTTGACAGTATTTATCAAGCGGGAATGGATATTAATCAGGATCTTGCAGATTTGAAGCCGAGGATAGAGATCATCAACCGGTCGAATCAGTTCCTGAAACTAATTGATGAAGCTGTTAGCCTTTTGAAGAAATATCATCCTCAAGGCGAACGATACTATTGGGTACTGTATTATAGTTATATGTCGGCATGCAAGCCTGAGAATGTAGAAGAAATACTGGATGAACTTGAACCGCATTTCCCAAAATTGACCAGAATTCACAGGGCAACCTATTTTAGATGGCGGGAGCAGGCTTTTGAGGCAGTTAGTAGTATATTATGGGGATATGAAAAGGAAAGCCAACAGCTTCTTCAACATTTTCGTGACAAATATGACGATGAGAATCTCAGGAATACTGTTGACCTGTGACAAGCAAATTTCGTAGAGTTAAGGTAGTCAAGGCACAAAAACTATAATTAAACAGGCGGAGGCCGGAAAGGAGTTTCATATGTTTATATTTGCAATAGATACTGGAAACGATAAAATTAAAACGGAGAATAGGGTTACACAAGCAGGGTTAAGGAAATTGGACTATTGTCCGGAAGATACTGAGGAAGCAATCTTTTATAATGGAGATTATTATATGGAAACTGTTGAACGGTTTTCATACCTGTATGATAAATCTGTGGATGATCGATACTATATCCTTACCCTTTTAGCATTGGCGAGAGAATTGGAAACCGCGCAGAAGTCATACATGCCCAATGAACTGATTGAGGTGGCTTTACTCGTTGGACTTCCAACGGCTCACTATGCTGCATTACGTGAAACGTTCAAAGACTATTTCTATAGGAATGGTGAACCGGTTAGCTTTCGGTACAAAGGAAAATCATATAAAATTTTATTTTCCGAGGTATGTGTGAATATCCAAGGCTATGCGGTCTATCTTTTGCTTTCATCGAGGATGAAGCTTAATGACAATAATAAAGTATGCGTTATTGACTTTGGTGGCATGACGCTCGATTACCTGACACTCCGTTATGGTGAGTTGGATAAATCTGATTCATTAGAGATGGGAATGATAACACTTTATAAAAGGATCCGATCATCTATTAACCAGAAAAAAAACATATTGCTTGATGAAATTGATATATACAACATCTTAAGGAACAATAAGACCAAGTTTTCCCAAGATATCATTGATAGGGTTTTTGAGATCGCCCGTAATCATGTGGTTGAACTTTTAGGGAATTTCCGAGAAATAGGAATTGATCTACAAACTACATTAACTATCTTTGTAGGCGGTGGGTCAATCGTTCTGGCCAGTGTCATTGACGAGGTCTGGGAAAGATACCATGGTGAGTATTATATGATAAACGATATCTGCGCGAACGCGAAAGGGTATAAACTCCTTTACTTGGCAGAAAATAGCAAACCATGCCAGGAGGATTAACATGGATAAGCGTAATGAATTCCGGTTTTCAATCCAGCTTGACGAAATGGATGAGTCACATAGGAAAGTGGCGGCTTATCTAAATAAATTGGGGCGAAAAAAAGGAAGAGTGATCGTGAAGGCTTTGATCGCTTATATGGAAACGGATCAAGGAAGGACAGAAACTCCATATAACATGAAAAATCCGGAAACGCAGGAAAGGACGATGGCAGTAGGACAAAACGAATCGATGAAGGTGATGTCTCTTGACATGAATGGCTTCAGTTTTGACCAAGCGGAAATTGACCTTATGAGAAGAAATTATGCAAAACTTGGAAATGGTAATTAAAAACACGGATGGTTAAGGATAACTTTTTCCGGATAAGAAAATTAGAAGGGGGAATCGAAAGTGTTGACCAAGAGAGAACTTGTAAAGAGAATGCCCAGAATAGTATATTACAACATAGGAAGTATTCTTGTTCAGCTTATGGCACTGAATATGCTATTTCTTAATACTTCAGTAGCGGCTACTATGATTGTCCTAGACACAGCTTTCATGTTAGCGTATACGATGCTTCTGGCAAAGAATGACTTAGGGAAAAGTCATAAGGCCAATGGAAGGAAATCGCCTATAGCGAGCCGTGTCAGATGCAGAAAAGAAAAGTTTCATGATACAGAGGAGATGGTAGACATCATGCGTGGTAAGGAAGATAATGCTGATCAGGTGTGTGTGGAGGAATTGGACAGGGATTTTGAAAGAATTGAGCAGATTTCAGCCGAAAGTGCCTTTTCTATCAGCGATGATGATATAGAGGGTATTTTGAAGCAGAAAAGAATTCTGGATGAGTCTGAAAACTGACATGGACACAAAATATAGCAAAAGAATTGTTGACCGCTACTATATATAGTGTTATTATATTATTGAAAGTGTTTTTTCTTATTTTTCTAAGAAATCGGATAATTTGTTCTGACGGATGTTCAGAAGCTAAATCTTAGCGAAAGCTTACAGACAGAAAGGCATTGATTATTCTTGTGGATAATCAGTGCCTTTTTGCGTTTGTGGAAAAATTCAAAAGGAGGGGGAACATAGAAATTATAGCAGAAAGATAGAAATTTATTATGAAGCGAAGGAGGCCGATAAACCTGAGGCTGCTGACATAGGCTTATCGTCAGTGATAAGCGTATGGAATTATGTTGGGGAACTGATATTCAATCAGTTGAATTCTGGTTGGAGCAGTGAAAACATCTTGCTGGGTAATGAAAAAATGAGATTGTAGGAGGATATCAGGCATGGAAGATGTAAAGACATTAGGCTTTGAATGGGAGTACGGGCACGAGGAACTTGCCATAGAAGTAAACAGATACGCCTACGGGGGAGGCTTGTATATCGGTCTGTACTCAAAAGTAGATGGCATGTGGGAAGCTTTTGGGGATTTGACTGTGAATTTACCACATGAGCCTCGAGAGATTAATGAGGCTTATATTGATAGTTTCAGTTCAGAAAGTAAACTTGAGTTTATAAAAAGGCATAAACTGGGTAGACAACTGCCAGATATAGGACACTCTGGATTCGAGACTTATGCGAAAGTCGTATTTGATCTCGACCGTCTGGCCGAGTTTGACAAGGAAGGGGTAAATAAATTCCGCCGGTTTTATGGATTGTATCAGGACAGCAATGCGGCGGAAAAGTAGGTAGGTCTGGAGATGTAGGGATCAAGTAATGTTTTCAGGGAGGAAAAGTTTGGAATTAACGAAAAGATTAATACTTGAATTATTAAAAAATGAAAAATTAATGAATCCGGGTGAATGTGTTGAATTTACGTTTAAAGACTGGACTTTAATTTTAAGAAAAGAGGAGCATATATATGATCCTTGTAATTTTTCTATAATGGGTGACCACAAAAATGGGGCTTCGTGGAATAGAAGATACATAGGCATGGAGAAAGCCTTTCTACACGTTCTTAATCATTTTAATGAGAATGCAAATATGAAAAATAGGTACAAATCATTGCTTGATGTAATGGTGGATGCAAAGGCAGAAATTAAACAGGAATAAGGGGAAATAGCTATGGGATGGCTTCAAGGTAAACATTCAAATGGCATAGAAATGAAATCATGAACCCATCAATGAGTTTTGAAGAAAGGAGGACCATGAATGAAAAGCAAAAGATCGATTTATACGCACGGAACGGTTGTATTGCCTCTGGATGTTGGAAAGCAGGCTTTATACCTGCAGAATGGCATTTTGAAGGTGACGGGACGTGTAGAGCGCATTCTGGAGCAGACTGACGACTATGTAAGATTTGAAACCAGAAAATACTGCTATTGTATTGCGGGACATATTGCCGAAGAATGTGCGCTTATGGCTGCGTAAGCATGGAGTGGCTCCTGGATATTCCGGGAGCCAAAACTATGAAAGGAGGCAGGAAATGTATTTTGATAGTATATCGAGAGAGTACCTTGATGCAATTGCAAAATTAGAAGAAAAGGTATATCCGCCCGGTATGGCTGAGGGACTGGAGTCTTTAGAAAAAAGATATTGTAACAGCGAACTGAGGGATTCCATATGCGGATTCGAAAAAGGTGAGTTAAAATGCTATATCCTTGCGAGTAAGATACATGATAAGGAACACATGCGGAAGATTTACATTGATGATCTCAATTGTCTGAACCCTAAGTATTTGCATAGACTGCTCATCATTTTTTTCAAATTAACAAATCCAGGCAAAGAATATAATGTATTATATTGCGCTGAGCTGAGGGAAAAATCATATCATTTGCTAATGAACAGAATGAAACGAAACCCTCAAATCATTGAATTGTGCGATGATGAGTATTTGCCGGGATATTATCCAAATGGGGAAGACGCACATAGAGTTAGCTTTCGCGTACATTTAGATAATTATATTAGGCAGGATTGGAAGATATATTTTCAGATGCAGATAGACTGCACTGATACTATTTTTTGCAATATACACTATACTATCAGGGAATGTGTGGGAGATAAAGCATTTAAGGATATAGATCCGATGCAGGAAGATGTGCAGGAATACATGATAAAATGCTTAGCTGAAAAGATTATCGGATATTATCAGATGTTTGGTGAGCATATACCTACGGTTGCTGGGCGTGAACTGTGTTTTCGGGATAATAGAGCCTTTGAAAAGGCAATCCATACGTTAGAGGAATATGGATACAAAAATGATAATAGTTCACTTAAGTCATATCAATGTAGTTCAACCAGAGGAATTATAGAACTGACAACACGGTATGAAACATATAACACGCAGTATCCTGATACGTTGAGCGGGTATAGATGGTTATTCAGAAAGACTTGCAAGGACATAGCGAAAATGCATTTTATATACTTATATCATTATGACAAATATGGTAAAGATAGGTATATTGGTTCTGTTCCATACTTAAATAGAACAAGTTTTAGAAATATAGTAGATGAAGCGTTGTACATTAACAAAAAGGTTTCTAGTATGCAGATTATGGATAATGAGGAAAGATCAGAGTATCATTTGTTTGGTAGTATGGTGCGGCGTATATGGCGTCTATTGGGTAAAAACGATGTGAAGGAATGTGTTGATTCTATCTGTAAGGGATTTTCGTTTGAAAATGATAATTACATTCATGATTGGAATATTATTGCTGAAAAAGTGGTAGCTGTGAAAGAAATCTTGACTGCTGGCGCAATCAAAACTATCTTTATGTCTTCATTTAATCATGCAAGGAAGATATCAGAGAATCTGAGCGCATTAAATAAATCTGTTGTAGGGAATGTCAGGAACCGAAAACTGTTTGACATGAAAATAATGAGAAGTCAGGTCAGTTCAAATATTCGGAGGTCAATAGAGCTTGATGCGCTTATAGATGAGATAAACGGGCAGATCGAAGTTCGCAGGTGGAAATCACTCAAAATCCCGGAAAAGAAGAGGACCGATATAGAAGAATTTGTTGCCAGAATGAAAAAATACTGTAAAGGAGTGTCTGCTTATGAAGTTGTCAAACGGTATGGCAAAAAAAATCTATATGCATTTATATCTGGAACATATCCCAGCCTTTTCGAACCCCAGGTATTTACCTGCTCTTATGGTAGATTCATAGGCTTTATTCGGGATATATTTGAAAACAGGACAAGACAAATTAGGCATGTTTATTCCAGCTTTAAAGCGAGCGGCCTGCTGACTTGCCTAGATGATAAGAGAATTACGGAACAGCAGTATGATGAAATGAGAAAGATACTGCGTTGCCATAATGTAAAACTGCCTGAGTTTGCGACCATTGCGGCGGATTTCCGTTTCAAAGTTGAACCGAAAGGATCCCCGGAGTTTCTTACGGCAGGAGACGCTTCTGTATGCTGCATGAGTATGCGAACGGAAAAGGCATTGGGATATGCACTTGAAAAAGGCTTCGGAATTTTGAACGCATATTATCGTGGAAGGGTAATAGCGAACTCGCTGTTATGGATTAACGATGCTTATAATTGTCTGGTGTTCGACAATATTGAGGTGCATCCCAACTATAAGATGTTCAACAGATATTTAAGAGAAGGATTTACTGAGTGTGCAGAAAAGATCATGCTGGAACACAAACTCGATTTTGTCGTACAGGGGCAGAGATACAATGACCTGAAATTATACCATGAAGATGATGAGGCATATACATTTGCTGAAATGAGGGCCAGAGAGGTAAGCCGGCCATTTTATTCCGATGCTGAGAACGTGAGAGTAGTATGCAGCAGGCTGTCCGAGACAAAACTGTGGAAATTGTTTGAACAGAGGGACAATAAAAGACAAAGACGCCGTAAAGAAGAATCTATGACACTACGGAATGTGCTGTTCGAATGAGTATAAGTTTTACAATGAGACAGAATTGCGACTGAAATGGAACAACATTGAGACAGTGGTGTTATTGACTTGATATTAATTAAAATATACAATAATAAGGTAAGTTTCTGTGCATACTTGGAAGTATGGGGAGCCGCGGATTCTTAGAAAAGGCAGCTTGATACAGCTGTTATTATTTTGCGACAAGGCAGTCATGGGACTGCCTTTTTCGCGTTAAAAGGAGGTGATAGGTTGCAGAGAAAAAAGCTGGATCAAGGGATTTGTGATAAAAAAGACACAGAATTGCATGGCCGGAATATAAGATGGGAAAAGGTTGTATATGCGGCTTATTTGGTATTTAGTCTGCTGCTGATTATGGCTGCACCGGTATATGCATCAGACATTTTTGGAATCGCCAAAAATGCAATGCAGACAGTATATACTGACGTTGCAGGGATAGCGACTGTAGCAGCCGTAGTATGCGCGGCTGTCTGTCTGTTTTTAATGAATTTCTCAAAGTCAGGCCGAACAGTAGACGAATCCAGATCGTGGCTGAAGAGGATAGTGATCTGTTGGGCTGCATTAATGACGCTGGGCGCGATTGTTACTTACTTCCAGAAAATTATCCCGCAAAGTGCGTTTTCCGGATAATCGATACCTGATAACTCAACTACCGCCAGCGCTCTCCTGGCAGAAAGGAGGTCAACATATCCCGGGTAAGCGGGAGTACAAGATATGGGCTGGTTAATCGAGATGTTGATTGAGGGGATTCAGGAGAGGTGTTCCCAGTTTATCATTGACATGATGGAAGTGATAACTGAAATGTTTACGGAACTTTTATCCTGTAATCTTAGTTTATTCGAAGAGCTATTCAGCGTAGTGGGTGCGTTATACAAGAGTATGGTTGTCCCTTTGGCTGTAGCTCTGCTTTTACTGATCTTAACCTGGCAGCTATTCAAATCTATGTTTGGAAAGGCTGGTCTGTCAGGAGAAGATCCGATTGAACTAGTACTCCGCAGTGGCGCTTGCCTATTTATGATTGTTGGGGCAAAGTCTTTCGTAAATTATATTTTGACTGTAGCAGGCACTCCTTACCAATGGGTAGTGGGAACTGACATAAAGGTAAGCAGTTTTTCAGAATATGTATCGTCTCTCGAAGGGGTAACCGCCGTTTTGGGGATAGATAGTGTCAGTACATTGTTGCTTACTCTGATCATGCAGCTTGTAGTCGCATGGAACTATTTTAAAATGCTTTTTGTCGTCGCGGAGCGGTATGTTCTTCTTGGGGTTTTTTCCTATACCGCGCCGCTCGCATTCGCGACAGGTGGTTCCAAGTCAACGAACAATATTTTGTCATCCTGGGCGAAAATGTTTGGGGGACAGGTCGTTCTAATTATTATGAATGCATGGTGCATGAAGATGTTCCTGTCTGGGTATGGCAATATGCTGGCGAGCGGGTACGGTTTCACGAAATTCTTTGTGGCCACATTATGTCTGATTGGGTTCTGCAAGATTACGTTTAAATTGGACACATACATGGCATCGCTCGGGGTCAATCTCGGACGTCCGTCCGGAGGGATGGGAGCAATGGGCTTAGTCATGGCTGCAAACAGGATTTTTTCCAGTTTCAGGGGAACTTCTTCAGGTGGTTCGCAACCTTCAGGCGGGCCGGCAATGGAGCATGATTCAGGAAGCCAGATGGGAGCACAGGACATGACGAATGGCTTTACTCAGCCAATCCCAATGAGTGCGGATGGAAATACTGGATCCGGAGGTATAGAAACGGAAAATGCGGAGACAGACCACACAAATATGGAAGAAACGGGGACGGATGAAAACAATTCGTATGAGTCTGAAACTGATAGTGTTCTGGAAGTACTGGGTGGGATGCCATCTGAACGGTCAGGTGAAGCTGGTTTGGCAGATACTCAGGGAACCCATGGTACTTTTGATGGAGATGAGGAAAGAGAGTCCGAAGACATATCACAAATGCAGGAGGTTTTGGGGAACGGAAACGGAAATGCTATGATCGGGAACGGTATAGAGGAGCATCATGGGATAGGCAAAAATGAAGATACTTCGGAGAGACAGGATGTACAAAATGAGAATCCGGAGGCGAGCATAATTGAAGTGCTGAATCAAGGAAACAGTATTGACGGAATAGGAGATTATCCGGTCAGGCATGAACAGGAACTGGAGGATGAGGGCGAGGAGATACCGATTGATATGGAAAGCCCGGTTATTGGTGAACCTATTGCCGCAGATGAAGCAAAGACTGGTAGTGCGGGTCCGGCTTATGACCAGACACTGTCTGGTGGACAGTATGGTGAAAGAACAGGACAGGTACAGGATGCAGATATCCTTCAGGAACTTGGAGTTTCTTCACCATTGGACGTAACCGTAGCAGGAGAGGCTGCCGCGCTTGATTCTATGCATGGTTCTCTGGGAAGTGTAGCAGGAGATAGCAGTATTGATATGAATGCCAGCCATATTGGACACACTACAGAAGGAAACAGAGTGTCCGATCCTTATGAGCTTAAGGAGGATGGTATTAGAAGTTATGGCCATTATGAGTCTGAAGAAAAAGGTGTAAAAGGATTTGGCTTTATAAACTCCGAAGAAAGTAGTGCAGAAGAGGCTGGTTTTAATCAGGCAGGAGAGAGCGATACTGTAAGCTCTGGGTTTCCTGAACTGGCGGAAAGTGGGATCGTAAAAACAGAGGATAATGGCATACGATCCACTTTTAAGGATGCACTGGATAAGACCGGTGAGGAAATCGAGGCGGGGGATCCAGATACGGGAGATGCCGGTTTTGACATGAATATGCTGGAACCCGTACCTGAAACTGTGCCAGAAGATTCTGGACGGGCAGGTGGTGAGGTAATGCATGAAGGTTCTAATGAAGAAAGCAACTACCACATTACTCAGGAGCAGGACGGCGATGCAGTTATTCCGGATGATGCACATGAGGATTTCCCGGCTGATCTTATGCGGATGCATGATGTAAAAAAGTATGAAGACACTGAGACACCTGTGGAAGATGTGCCGGAAATGCTTGAAAGAGCGGACGCTCCAAGAATTGGCAGCATGGATGATGAAGAACCCTTTCCATTATAGGAGGTGAGGATATGGCAGAGGATAGGGACACAACTTCATCATTGGATAATGCCGCTCAGACAGCGAGCAGTATGCAGTCGGCATATGCAGTATTATCTGCTGCAAAAACGGGAACTGCGGTTGCCGGGAGCGCCGCGGGGGCGGCAGTCGGGGGACCACTGGGAGCAGCAATCGGCGCAATTGTTACGAATAAGACAATCATAAAAATCATAGCGGCTCTCTTTGCTGTGATGTTCCTATGGATGTTTATTATCGTAAACATTATCGGCATAATCTTTTCATACCTTGGGTTTACCAGCGCGGACGATTTCGCAAATGATGCGCAGCAGACCCGACTGTCTATGGTAAAAATCAGGATAGAAGAGGTATTAAAAGAAGGAAACCGGCAAGAGGAGCTGCTGAAGCTGTTTCGGAAAGAGCGAAAGGAAAAACGGAAAGAGATCAAGGCGGACAAGGCAGAGAATTATCCCGAACATGACTTGGTAATCATAGATGAGTACAAAACAAAACTGAAAGTCAATCTCAGTTATTATCTGTCGCTTTTACTTACCAATGTATGGGATCAATCCACGCTCAGTTCGTTTCTCGGACATTCCATGCTTTATGGGGACATGTCAACAACCCTGACATCCCCTTATGATGCGTATTTTAATGAGGCCGCTCGTACTTACAATGTACCAGCGGCTCTTTTGCTTGCGATGGGGATGGTTGAGTCCGGGTATAATCCCAATGCAGTATCCCCCGCAGGGGCAATGGGTGTGATGCAGTTAATGCCGGCAACAGCGGCATATCTGGGTGTGTCTGATGCATTCAATCCGCAGCAGAACATTATGGGTGGCGCGAGGTACATTTCAGAAAACCTTGCCATGTTCAAAAATTATCCAAATGCAGTGGAACTTGCAGTCGCAGCATACAATGCCGGACCAAATGCGGTTGTGAATTCCGGGTATCAGGTGCCTCATAACGGGGAAACCGAATATTACGTGCAAAAAGTAATGGGATATCTGCAGGCGGGAGGAGGCGTTGCAGGAAACAGTAATAGCGCCGGTGGTGAGACAGAAGATGCATACCGGCTATTACGGGATGCCGTGAGTGGAAACATGGACAGCGTTTTTGCTTGGACGGTATCAGACGAAAGGGAGTCCAGCGGATTTGAAACGAAATACTTTTTCCATTCTGAGTCCGGAACAACAGAAATTGAAAAATCTACGTATGAGTCCCTCAAGGCGCAAGGCAGTAACGTATCTGAAGAAAAGATCGAAGCAGTCAGGAAAAAGGTTGAGTATACATTGTTTCTGGCAATTAACACAGATGTGCAGGGAAGCGCAAAAGGATACTCCTATAAATATGTGACAACGCCGGGAATTTTCCAGACAGTGATTAAGGCATTGCAATTTCTGAAAGATGGGATTGCCTCTGTCAAGGATTTTCTCATTAACTCATGGACGGATTTTATAACTGGCGGTTCAGAGGGAGATTCGTATTACGGGGATATTGACGCAACTGGGGATGTCATAATGTATGATACTGTATCCCGATGCGTAAGGCGTGTCACATATTTTAACCAGAATGAGGAACCATGGGCTTCTATGCCGTATGGACCAAATACGATCAGTTTGGCGGGATGTGGGCCTACTTCACTAGCGATTGTTATATCCACGCTTACCGGGCAGAACGTCAATCCGCAAATGACCAGTAGTTATGCGATCAGCAATGGGGAATATGTCTACGGGGTTGGTACGAGCCATTCATTCCCAACTAATGCGGCATATCATTGGGGACTTACGTGTGAACGGGTTGGTAAGGACATGAGGTATATCATGAAAGCCTTGAAAAGCGGGAAAATGGTGGTAGAGATATGTGAAGCTTATACGATCACCTCGAGTGGGAGCGGCCACTTTATTGTGCTCACTGGTGTGACAGGGGACGGTTATATAACGATTGCCGACTGCGCGAGCCGCGATAGAACAGCGAAAATATACAGCCCGGATACGATCCGTTCCTATGGACGGGATCTGGCAGAAGGGTGCTTTTGGGTGATTGGGAGGAAGTAAGGATGAAAATCAGGTTATTTGTCTGTGCGGTGGCCGGAGTGTTCCTTGCCGGCTTACTTTCGTCACGGTGCGTCTATTCTGCTGAGAATGAACTGCCCAAGATCGTCCAATGGAAAAATGGAAACGGACTTGATAAAAACGGAACCATAATAACAGATACATGGGCCTATGATAACGTCAATCCTGCCGGGAAATACGTACTTTTCGGAGAATCCGGGGAGGTATTGCGAAAACAGGAAAGCATGGAAGGGGAAAACATTCTGGATGAAGGCTATACAATGACGGAATTAAAACTTGGGCAATTTGCGATCCGATGCGATGTTTTCCCGGGTTTTTCGGGTACGGTAGATGTAGTGATGCAGGAAAAAAGCGGAAAAGAGGTTGGTTTTTCCTTAGGGCAGGAATGCCGCTATGAGGGAAACCTGTTTATGGGAACCGGGATCTATCATATTTTAGACGCACACGCGAATTGGGGAAACGCCAGATACAGGGTATCCTTTCCCGAGATCGAATATGATATGACTGAAGGGAAGGTAATACTTGTCAGGATGGAGGTGATGCAGGAAACAGAGTATCTGGCAGATGAAACAGAAACGGGGGATCAGGAAGATAAGCAGAGCGAGATAGCTGAAACTGAAATGCCGAAAAAAGAAAGTGGGGAGGAGACTGGGGCAGCAGAAAGAGAGGTGAAGACGGAAATGCCAATGAAACGGATCATAGTATTTGGTGGTGCTATAATGGCGGGCTTCTTAAGCCTTGCATGGCTGAGAAAAAGGAAATCAAAGGCGTAGCGTTATAAGGGCAGCAGAAAGGAGGCAATAATTGTCGAAAAGCAGGACTGATGTTTATATTATTCCGCCGAATTTTGCTGAGGAGGGGACTTTGTTTTCCGGAAGGGTAAAGACCAGAAATGCTGTAGAAACAGTAATTCTGGTCTTTTTTCTATTGCAGGTTTTGGTGTCCTTAAAAATCGGCGTGCAGGCAAAGATATATGCAGGGGTAATCGTGATAATTCCCTCCACAGTATTTGCCGCGTTAGGGGTGCAGGGAGAGAGTCTGTCAGTATTCATTTTCCATCTTTTTCTGTTTTGGAAGAAACGCAGGGTCCTTACTGTGCCGACCGGACGTCACAGGCTTGAACGGAATCGGAGGCTGAGGAAACGCGCGAAAAGGCAGAAGCGAGGAGGTGCTGGCCATGGAAAGCGAAGTAGAAGAACTCAAAAGAAAGCTGAAAGAGGCAAGAAGGAGGGAAAAACAGGATAGAAAAGATGAAAAGATAAGGCAGCAGGAATTACGGGTGGAACAGAAAAGAAAAGCTCGAGAAGAAATAGCTGCTGACAGGGAGAGAGCCCAGGCAGAACAAAGGCTGCGAAAGGAACAGTTTCAGGAAGAAAAAGAGGCACGGCGCGTTATTATGCATACAGATAATGATTTCTCAATGAAAGACGGCAAGCCGCAGGAGACAAAAGCAACTGATAACGCAGAGAGGCAGAAAGACGGTAAAAGGGAAGAATACGATTACCTTCCTTTTACATGGGTTTCCGAATATCTGCCAATACAGAAAGTTCGGAATGGGATTATATATACGACGGATAACAGATACGTGAAGCTTGTTGAAATATTGCCGATCAATTTCCTTTTGCGCAGTCCTTCTGAGCAACGGAATATTATAACTTCCTTTCTGAGCTATCTTAAAATTGCGCCGGCTAACATGCAGTTTAAGGTGATATCGCGAAAGGCGGATGTGATGGAGTACCTGAATAAGATTCGTAATGAGATTGAGCAGGAGGAAGATGAGCGGTGCCGTATTCTTCAGCGCGATTACATGGAATTGATCCAGTCGGTTGGAACGCGGGAAGCAATCACCAGACGCTTTTTTATTGTATTTGAATATGGCGCATACAATCGCAGCAAAAATCCTACTGAGCGTGAAATATGTACTTATTTAAGGTCTCTGGTACAGACGGCAAAGAAGTATTTGACTATGTGTGGGAATGTAGTACTCACACATGATAATGAGACGCGGTTCACGGTAGATGTTTTATATCAGATTCTGAATCGCCGTAGTAGTGTGATGTATTCGTTGCCAGATAGGATAAAGGACGTGACTGAATGGTATGCCCGGGAAAACGGGGCGGACAGTATCGCACATATTCCGGTGACGGAACTGATTGCTCCGCATACGTTGGATTTCAGACATTGGAATTACATCCTGATGGATGGGATATATCATGCTTATCTGTATATTCCTTCGGGCAAATACCGGTCCAGAGTGCCAGCCGGATGGCTGTCGCTGATGATCAATGCCGGGGAAGGGATTGACGTGGATCTATTCGTCTACAAGCAGGATAAAACAAAGAGTATCGAGAAAATTGGAAGGAAGATCCGGCTGAACCGATCAAAAATCAAAGATACCTATGATACGAATAGTGACTATAATGATCTGTCTGAGTCACTCCATGCTGGATATTACCTGAAAAACGGGCTGAATGGGAGCGAGGATTTCTATTATATTGCCATTTTGATCACTATAACGGGAAACAGTGCGAAGGAAGTGGAATGGCGCGCAAAGGAGATGAGCAAGCTCTTAAACTCGCAGGATATTGGGACAGCATACTGTATGTTTAGGGAAGAGGAAGCTTTCCTGTCGTCCCTGCCGCTATTGTCTCTAGACAAGAGTATATTCCAACGATCCAAGCGTAATGTCCTGACTTCCGGCGTTGCTGCCTGTTATCCATTTACATCCTATGAAATGTCAGATAAGGACGGCATCATGATGGGCGTAAACAAAGCTAATAGCTCTCTTGTGATTGTAGATATCTTTAATTCGGATACCTACAAGAATGCGAATATCGCAATCATGGGAACATCCGGCGCAGGAAAGACGTTCACGATGCAGTTGATGGCATTGCGCATGCGTCGGAAAAACATACAGGTGTTTATCATTGCTCCGGATAAAGGACACGAGTTTGCGAGAGCCTGCCAGAACATCGGCGGCGAGTTTATCCAGATATCTCCTGGCTCAAAGAATTGCATTAATGTGATGGAGATCCGAAAGAGCGATCATGGAACTAATGATGTGCTGGACGGCAGTGCAGCGGAGCGGTCTATCCTGGCGATTAAGATACAAAGCCTGCATATATTCTTTTCCCTGCTGATACCTGATATGAGCAATGAGGAGAAGCAGCTTCTGGACGAGGCGCTTCTTGTGACCTATCAACAGAAAGGCATCACCCATGACAATGACAGCCTGTGGGATAAGGGGAATCCTGGATATTTTAAGAAAATGCCGATTTTAGGAGATTTGCATGATGTGCTTGTACGGAATACAGATACAAAACGGATAGCCAATATCCTAAAACGCTTGGTTAACGGTTCTGCTGCTTCATTCAACCAGCAGACCAACGTAAATCTGCAGAATAAATATGTGGTGCTTGACATATCGGAATTATCTGGGGATCTGCTTCTAGGCATGTTTGTGGCTCTGGATTTCGTATGGTCGAAGGCGAAGGAAGACCGGACACAGGAGAAAGCAATCTTCATCGATGAAGTATGGAAACTGCTTTCAACAAATGATATGGCGGCCACGTATATACTTGAGATATTTAAGGTGATCCGCGGATACGGGGGTTCAGCAGTCTGCGCAACTCAGGACCTGATCGATTTCTTTGCTCTCAAAGACGGCAAATTTGGGAAAGGTATCCTGAGCAATTCCAAAACGAAGATTATTCTGAATTTGGAAGCCAAAGAAGCAGAACGGATTAAGGAGGAACTCGATTTATCAGAGGCAGAAACGCTTGCAGTCCAGAAATTCGAGAGAGGAAATGGTCTGATATCTACGAATAATAATAATTTATTGGTGGAATTCAGGGCGAGTCAGCTTGAAAAAGACCTGATTACAACAGACAGGCGAGATCTGCTGAATCTTAAAGAACGTCTGGAGAGATATGGGACGGATGCCTATGGCCGGCAGGAATAAGAGGAATAAAGCGTATTGAATACGTTTTATCCGGGGAAAGAGGGGGATGTGGCACTTATACGCAATGTTTACGCACATAATACGTTTTAAATACGTTTTTTATGCGGATTAAATGAGTAGTACAATGTAATAAATTGTAATTTAAGAAAGGTGGAACACAATGGACAGCCAAACAAACCAGAACAAGGTAGAGCGAGAACTGTTTGAAATTGTCAGCATGTACAACGTGGTATATAAGAAGCAGCTTTATGAGTATTTTTCCGTGGATGGCAGGGACAAACTGGTGGGGAGGGCAATCAAGGCGCTGGAGAAAGAAAGGCGCATCTATATCAATCCCTATACGCAGATGATTGCCGTGAATGAGACTTCATATGAGGCAAAGGAAAAAGGTACATTGCTGGCATTATGGGTTCTCATTTCCCTTATGAGACAAAAGAAAATAGAGGAACATTTTCTGGCAGCAAAGGCGGAGTATCCTGTTCGGATTATTTTTGTCGGGGATGCTGAAATCTATGACATTATGTATGTCCCGGAAACAGATGTTGCACTGGTCAACAGCCTGTTTTCAAGGAAGAATATAGAAAGTAATGGCCATATTGTAATTGTTGAGGCACCGGATTATATACCTTCGATTGCCATAGAAAATACTATTGGCTATTGCCTGGTGAAGGAGGATGGTACAGTCGAATACTACAGGTAATGAAAGGGATACTTTACAACAATTGAGAATCCGCATGGATCAAACACAGCGTCTTGCCGGTGAAGTAGAGCAGCGGCTGGCGGATGCAAGGGCAATTCTCCGTGCATGTATCAGGCAGCAGGAAACGTCTGGCAGAGTAAGTTTGGCCGAGATTATCGCTGAGGCAGCGAAGAACTCAGAGTTTCTTACAGATCGTTTGAGGCGCATGACACTGGAACTTGCACCAAATCCTGAACAGTATCGTATTTTCGAAAAAGATTTGGTGAGAATCCATGGGATTAAGGTAGCTTATTCAGAGCGGATATTATCGGTACAGCTTCCGGTGCTTATCCCGCACCGGAAGGTACAATATACTGATTACGTATATAAACCCCTTCATGTTGCGCTGAGACAGTGGTGCAGGCGGCGCTTGGATGGGCACTTGGAGATACCCCGGTTCTGCAGGGCAACAGTATGCTTCGTACACTGCTATGACATGTCGCGGCCGCTTGCAAGGGTACGTGACAACGATAATATCGAGGAAAAGCATGTTTTGGATGTGATTTCGCATTTTTTCCTGAAATCCGATAGTGGAATCTATGTGAATACATATCATGAAACAAGGCTTCAGGAGCATGACAGAACATATATATTTGTAATGCCGCAGGAGATGTTTCCAGAGTGGATTTTGCAAAATCAAGATATGCAGGAAGATATCGAAAAATAGGACGCTTCAAGGCAAAAAAATTCGATATAAGTCTGATGCTGCAAAGGCGCGTAAAATCAAGCTTTTTTGTTATGGAAAGTTATTTTTTGTACCGAAGTATCCAAGTAGTAGGGTACGGTTTCAAGAGAGAGGAGGCGGGGAATGGAAAAGAAAGAGCTATTGATCCGCATGATCGGATTGAGTGGCGAGATGCCGGTCGATATGGCTGTCAAGCTGCTGGGATCAGCGACGTATACTGCCTCAGTGGTCTCGGGCTTGAAGAAACAAGGATACATTGCGGTCCGTAGTAGAGATGGGATTAAGGGATATGTATTACGGTCTAAAGGAAAGAAAACCCTGATGCAGTGCGATCCTAAAGTTTTTGAACTATATCTTTCGGGCAATGCTGAGACGAATCATATACGGAGCGAGCCACATAGGAGGCAGAGACTTCATCGGATGAGTATGGCTTGGGTCTTTCTATATCAGCTTGGGATTGCGATATTCATAACGGATAAGCCAGCCTATCCACCTGCAGTAGGAAAACTAGGAGCCAATCCCGTATATTATGGAGCTGCCGAGTTTAAGAAAGCTGCCGACATGACAAGAGGCTCCCGGGCATGCGGAGTATTGTGTGAGGAGAAAGCTGTATTTGTAGTATACCATACAATGGACAAGCTTATGAAGTGGTCCAAGAAAACAGAACGGGCTATGCGGGGGTATGTAGAATGTAGCCTGATATGTGGCGGAGACATGCTTCGAGCAGACGCGATTATGATCGGCAACACTATGGATATGCTTCTGGTGCTGCTGGAGAGTGAAGGTGGTTTGAAAGGGAACCTGTTTCAAATCGATGATACTTATGACCATTATTATTTTACCCCGATGTACGAAGATTGTCGTGTCCAGATGAAACTGATAACAGACAGCAGGGCGGAGATCCTTATGCGAAAGCTACTTGGGAATATGTTTGTGCTTTCGGAAGCAAAAGAGTATGCCCTGGCTGATGGATTTGACCAGGCAGGGAGACCCGTCTATTTTTTGTATAAGCTTGATCTTTTGCAGCTTATACGCATAAAACAAGAAACTATATGGGGACGTGCAGGCGTGGCATACTGCCTTGATTATCAGGCTGATATATTACAGGAGTTTTTGGGGGAGGAGATAGAACTGCATCCGGTTATAAGTGCAAAGGCACTAGAGTATTTATGTGGATGCGAAGCATGTGAGGCGTAGGAAATGAATGGGAGGCAGCCATGCAAAGTATTTTTGAGACAGGGAATCAAACTGTTGACCGGATGGGGCGCCTGAATATCAGAGGCAACATTATTCCGTCTTCATGGTTTAAGACGATCGTGAAGCCAACCGGGAAACCAAACCTGAATGCGATTGTGATCCTGTCAGATATCGTATACTGGTACCGGCCGGTTGAAATCCGGGATGAGGCAACAGGACGGCTGGTTGGAATGAAGAAAAAGTTTCGGTCCGACCTGTTGCAACGTAGCTACCAACAGATGGCAGAGCAGTTTGGCATAACAAAGCGTGACGCGACAAATGCGGTGATCGAACTGGAGAGACTGGGTGTGATACAGCGCGTGTTTCGTACCCTGACGATTCGTGGACAGCAGATGCCGAATATTCTCTTTATAAAGCTATGTGTGGAGCGACTGGTACAGATCACATATCCGGAGCAGGCTGATTATATTGATATCACCGATATGGGAGAGGGGTATCCCCGAAATGAGTGGGACGTGTCACCAAACTGTGGGTATGGTGTCCCTCAGTCTGGTGGGACCATTTGCCCGGATTTGGAGGGAGGTTACACGCATATGGTAGGGACAGATACAGAGAATACTGAAACAGAATACAACAGAGATTATCAATATCTTTCTTATCAGGCAGAGCTTGCGCGCTTCAAGGAGCAGGTTGGATATGAAACGATGAAGAAGGATTACGGAGATATCAGGAAACTTGACGAACTCGTGGGAGTTGCGGTTGATGTCCTGACTTCAGATGCTGAAACGATCCGAGTTAACCGAGAGAACAAACCGATCGGTGTGGTTAAGGCCCAGTTCAGGAAACTATCTATGTTCCATATCCAGTTCGTGCTAAAATGCATGGCTGATAACTGTACCAAATCCAGAAATGTGAGAGCAGTTATGATCACAGCACTCTATAATTCCGTGCTGACGATCAATCATTATTACGAAAACATGGTAAACCATGATCTTTCGGAAGAAGGGAGAGAGAAAGGAGAGTAGAAAGAAAGTGAAATCTGATAAGACGAGGAGATGGGAAGTGCTTATAGTACTTCCTGTTTTTTTACTTCTTGCAGTTTATGTAGGCGGCTTTGTTGAGCAGATCATGACGGAAGCAGTAATACAGCTTAATCCGCTGGTCTGCTTCAGACGGGGGATCGAAAGCAGCATGGGAATCAAGTTCTCCGTTGCGGTTCTTCCGGTATTTGCGCTGATAGCGGTTACCGTGGTGTGGCGTGGGAATGGCAGGGAGGTTGCGGCAAGGGATGAGGAGCGTAATTTCGACTATTCAGTAAAAGGTACCTATGGGACTGCGGGATACATGACAAAGGAGGAACAGGATAAGATATTGGAGTTTCACAAATCTGCATCTGAGGCGGAGGGAGTAATTTTTGGAACTGATCCGGAAACAGGGAAAGTAATAAGCCTGCCGGTTAATTCGCCACTGAACCGCAATTTTGCCGTCTGCGGTTCACAAGGATCGATGAAGTCAAGGGCATTTGCCAGAGTGATGGCATTGCAGTGTGTTAAACGAGGGGAGAGTATGTATGTGACAGACCCTAAATCAGAGTTGTATGAGGATCTGGTCATTTATCTTCGGGAACAGGGCTATGTCTGCAGGCAACTGAATCTGATTGACCTTATGCATTCTGATTCATGGGACTGTCTTGGGGAGATTGATGACGGTGGGCTGATTGATGTTTTCGTTGATGTGGTTATCCGGAATACTACGGATAAGTTTGACCATTTCTATGATAATGTTGAGATGGACTTGCTGAAAGCTCTCTGCCTATACGTATATGAGGAATATCCGCCAGAACGGCGTACATTTCCGGAAGCATATAACTTGCTGTTGAATAAAGACATTGAAGCTTTAGATTCGATCTTCGACCGCCTGCCTACGGGACATCCGGCAAAAGGTCCATACCGCTTGTTCTCAAAGGCGGAGAAGGTAAAAGGAAATGCAGTGTTGGGGCTTGGAACACGCCTGCAGATTCTCCAGAACAAAACAGTTCAGAAGATTACAAGCCATAAGGGCATCGATCTGACCATGCCCGGGAAGCAGAAATGCGCTTATTTCTGTATTACATCCGATCAGGATTCAACGTATGACATGTTGGCGACCTTGTTTACTTCGTTCTTGTGTATTAAGCTGATTCGTCTGGCAGACCGGACGCCGGATCGCAAATTGCCAGTACCGGTTCATTTTATCCTTGATGAATTCCCGAATATCGGGGTAGTTCCGGATTTTAAGAAAAAACTGGCGACAGCACGCAGCAGGGGACTCGGGATGAGTGTGCTGTACCAGAATATTCCGCAGCTTCAGAACCGATATCCCGATAACCAGTGGGAAGAAATCCTTGGCGGCTGTGATTTTTCCTTGTTTCTGGGCTGCAATGACATGACAACGGCAGAATACTTCAGCGAACGGACCGGAACAGTGACGGTGGCTGTCAATTCTGTCAGGAAGAACTACTATACGATACGAATGACGGATTATGTGCCGCAATATACGGAATCCTCTTCCTTGGGGAAACGTCAGTTGCTGTTGCCGGATGAGGTGCTACGGTTCCCACTGGATCAGGCACTGCTATTTATCCGGGGCCAGCGGGTTATGCGTGTGAAGAAAATGGATTTCACCCTGCATCCGGATGCAGAGAAACTGGTTCAGGAGAAGACGGACGCTTATATCCCAGACTGGAGAAAAGAAGAGATCGAAAAGGATGATGAGCAAGCATCGGTGGAAGAAAAGGAAGTCGTGAAAGAAGTGGCTGAAGAGGATACGGAAAAGAAACCTGTCAGGAGGAGACGGGCAAAGCAGAGTGGGGATGGTTCTTATATCCAGCTCTCCCTGTTTGAAGAAGCAGAGGAACCGTTGACTGCAGATACTGTAGTAAAGAAAAGGGGAAAGAAGCGGACAGAAGATAAATCCGGTGGGACGGAAAAGAAGATAACGAAAGTGGAGGACTTATTTGTAAATGCCAGAAAAGGGGAAGATGGAGATGTGGAATCTTGATGTTGTAAACAATTCACTGGTGCGTTACAGTTTTTTAAGGATAGTCCGTAACGAATTCGGTGTGTATATTGCGGATGATGACATAGAAAATGCCAAACATGCGCAAGACTGCATTCAGATTTTTGATGCATGGGAAGATTTTTATGAGACTACGGGATGGAAGCGGGATAATCCTGAATGTGCGGATAAAGCGTATCTAGTGAAACAAAGGATTTGCCGTGAGATTAATGATAGAATATGGTATTTTTCGAGGCTGAAGTGGTTTGAACAGAATATATGTCCTCAACAAGAATAGTCATTATGTAAATTGTATAGGGTAAATATATGCGCTGTTATTAAAGTAAATATAGTATACTAGGTAGTATACTAGGGTAGTATACTAGGTTGAGGTCATTGATTGATTTTCTTCCTTATATTTGCTATAATTAATATTATCAAGAAAATGGGATGGAAAATCAATGAGATTTGCAAAGATCAAAATTTTGGTTATATGTTTATTGATAATCTTCAACTTTGGGATTTCTTCAAATGCAGAGGAAACGGATTTTGAGTTACATCTTCTTGATGTGGGACAAGGACTGTCTATTTTGGTTAAAGTGGATGATCATTACCTCCTGTATGATGGAGGAGGTGCGAAGACATCTTCTTTTGTAGTGAGTTATTTGAGAACACAGGGTGTGATTGATTTGGATTATATTGTTGTTTCACATTATGATGAAGATCATCTGAATGGTATCATAGGTGCGCTTCATGCCTTCGATTGCGCTACAGTGCTTGCTCCGGATTATATACCTGACACTGATATCTATGCTTCATATATATCTGCTATTCAGAAGAAAGGTGTGTCTGTAATATATCCGGAGAAAGGGGATGTTTACACTCTTGGCAATGCATCGATAGTAATTGTGGGACCTACCTCATATAATAACGCATCTGAGAACAATAATTGTATTTCTTTATACATTGAATACGGTGATTTTCGTTATCTGTTATGTGGCGATATGGAATCAGAAGGAGAAGAAGATATTATTAATTCCAATGATGATATGTCCTGTGATTTGTATGTAGTAAACCATCACGGGAGCGCGTCTTCTAGCAGTTTCTATTTCCTTAACCATGTATTACCTAAATATGCACTTTTAAGCTGTGGTGCATATAACGCTTACAATCACCCATCAGTTGAAACTATGGAACGACTTAGGAATATAGACTGCGAACTATACCGAACTGATAAACAGGGAACAATAATAGCCTATTCAGATGGAAATACGTTATGGTTTAATGTAGCCCCCAGTACTGATTGGAGCGGTGGCAGTTCTTTAGGTGGGGGTGATATTGCAGGTGTAACAAGTCTTGGAAGCACCACTTATGTTTGCAACATGAATACATATAAATTCCATTACGAATATTGTGACAGCGTGAACAAAATGAAAGAGGAAAACAAAATGATCACAAACGAGAGCCGAGATACATTGATTGCCCAAGGCTTTGAACCATGCAAGAATTGTTGTCCATAGTTTAAATTTCGAAAGCAAGGTGGTTGGTAAGAACGGTTATGCTAGTATTTTATTATTTTGATATCCAATGATAGGTAAACGAGGTTCAATTTATGTTTCGAGAAATGTATCTAATTTGCGACTTCATTGCGATCTATTTGCGACGCCAAAGCTATTGACAAACTATTCTGGGTAATTTAATATGGTAGCTGTAAACATCTGGGTACAGGAATGGCCTCCGAAAGGAGGCTGTTCTTGTACCCATTTCTATTCTATCGAAGGAGGTATTTATGGAAAACGAAAAAAAGGGAGCAGGAAAGAACAAAATATCCGCAGAAGATGCGGCAATACCGCGTGCCGTGCTGCCGGACAGCATTTTGACAATTGAGGCAGATTCTATGGTCGAATCTCCGCAGGATCAGGAGGATGCCCGATGGCATCTGGTAATGAACGCGTACCGTACGAGGAAGATTCTGACAGGCATTTTAAGCGGCATCGAGAAGCTCGAAAGCGGATGGGTAGTTGCGGTTACCTATTTCAACGGTTTTCGGATCATCATTCCGATGGACGAGATGATGATTAACCTGAACGGGGATGGACGGGAGAAAGCGGACACGATTAACAGACAGACACGAATCGCCAATAACATGCTTGGCTGCAGCATCGATTTCATGATCAAGGATTTGGATACCAAGTCAAAGAGCGTGGTCGCATCAAGGAAAGATGCCATGCTGAAAAAACGCCAGATGTTCTATTTCTCAGAGAATGAGGGGGAGCAGCCGATGGTATACCCAGGGCGCTTGGTAGAAGCGAGGGTTATTGCAGTAGCGCCGAAAGCTGTGCGCCTGGAGGTGTTTGGAATCGAATGCTCCGTGCGCGCACGGGATATGGCATGGGAATGGATGGTGGATGCGGGGGAGAAGTTTCAGGTTGGTGATCTCACACTTGTCATGGTGAGCAAGATTGATGCAAGATCGGTGGAAGATATGGCCGTGTCGGTTGATGCAAAGAGCGCGACAGTCAATACAAATAAGGATAACCTGAAAAAATGCCACCGTCAGGGGAAGTATGTCGGAGTAGTCACAGATGTCTACAAAGGAACCTATTTTATCCGGCTAAGCATAGGAGTCAATGCGGTTGCGCATGCCTGCAATACGGCAAGTCTGCCAGGGAAAAAGGATCAGGTCGGATTTGTGGTGACAAGGGTTAATGATAAGTTCGAAGTGGCTGAAGGTATCATTACCCGATTGATTAAGCATAACGTATAGACTTCTAAATGATTTATAAATTCTAAAAATACTGTTGAACTGCAAAATTGTGCTTATATAGAATGCAGATGAAGGGATTATTTTGCCGGGAAGGAGGGGGTTCGTATGAAAAGGAAAAAGCATGGTCCGGCAGATATCTGGTGCCCATATTGTGGCAGAAAAGCTGAGTTGCGGAGTGCGTCCTATGTATATGGAGAAAAAAGTATCAAGCCGGAAAGACACCTGTATGTCTGCAGTGGGTATCCAGCGTACTGCGATGCTTACGTTGGGGCACATGAACATAACCTTATGCCACTTGGCACAATGGCGGACGGTGAACTGCGACATCTTCGCATCGAAGCACATTATGCACTTGACGCAGTTTGGAAACGTGGATATATGACAAGGAAAGGAGCGTATGTGTGGCTGGCAAATAAAATGAACCTGAGGGAGAAGGACATGCATATCGGTCTCTTTTCTTATTATTGTTGCCAGGAAAGTATCCGCATTTGTCGTGAATTACTTGTCGAACGCGAAAAGAAAGGGGGAGATTATTGTAGAAAGACGGAACACAGGACGCGGCATTGTGCGCCTGCAGGCATCAGATGAAGACGTTTACCAGATTATGGATGCAAGGGAACGGTATATTGCCGGCGTGGTCATAAGCGCAATGGCATGCAGTATCCTGTTTGCGGTCTTTATCATGCTGATCCGGAAATGGGATCTTTTGTATTATGCTGTAGCGATGTTTCTGTGTTCCTGTTTTTTGATGGTACGAGCGGTTGGCTGCGGGTGGAAAATCATAGAGATGAAGCAATGCTATATTGAAGTCACCCCGGAATGTCTTGTTGTCCGGCAGGCTGACCGGGAGGGTCACTATGAGTCATGCCGTCTTTATTTGGATGAGATTGAAAAGATCGTAGAGGGAAGCAGGCGTGGGACACCGGAGTTCTATGTAGTAATAAACAGCGATGCAGACAGGAGCTTTGTTCTGAGGGATCAGACGAGGATCCAGAAAGATATTATCCTTGTAACATCATTTGGATATGCACCGGAAGCCTTTCACAATCTGTACCGAAAGCTTCTTTGGGAAGTCCCGGGAAAAGTAAGAATCGTTGGGACGAATACACAGGAAACGTGGTATCTGAAAAAGCCGCAAGCCGGGTTCATGCTTGCTGTTGGGACAAGCGTGGCATACCTGCTTCTGAAAGCTGCCTCGTTTCTGATATAGAAGGAGGTCAGGATGGAATATTATACGGCAGTGGGGATGAAGATGCAGGCTAGTGGGGGACAGTTCATGGTAAGAATGGACACAGAAGAGTACATCCTTTCCGGGGTTGAGCCATATATATGGTCGTCTCTTACATGGTCGTTTGTAGATGGGCAGGAAATCAGTCAGCGTATGCGCTATCTGATGAAAAAGGCAAATATTAATGGAACTCGTAACGTTGGGGATGCAGAATTTGCATATGGGTTGCGGCGCCTCTGCACAAGAAGGTTGGTAATATCTGGAGGAGGCAGTGACAGGGAATGTGCAGTCGAAGGGATTCTTAAGCGTAGCGTTGTCGTTCCATTTGGTCCGTCTGCAGCAGATCGTTCTACGGCATTCTGGCTTTGTATCTCGCATGGACTTGGGGTGCGTAGCGCAGTCCGAGCACTGAGGTCCGCGAAGCTTGACAACATGGAGCGGTGTGTACTGGAGTTGCTGCAGGAAAACGGAGACATTTCGCTGATGATGGAAAGTCTAGATGATGCAAAGAAGCATGAATACCTCAGAATAATCGCAGAAATGATCGCGAAAAGGGTATTGACGATAGCATCTGTGAAAGGAGACTGATCAGCAGACTATGCAAAGCAAGGTAAAAGAAAGACTGGAACAGACCATGCACTTGATGGAGATTTTCCTTACTGATACCGCTGAAATCCCGCATGTACTTATGGATAGGATTGTTGTGATGATGTTAATCGCCACACTGTTCCTGTCCATAGGCGTATTTGTGGGTTATCATGTCAGAGAAGCAGGATTCATTCTGTGGTCTGTGGTGATTGCGGTATTGGTGCTGGGGCGGTGCATAGGATTATTTTACGAAGTAAAAAGGCGTGGATATAAGGTACTGGAGGGAAGGGTAGAGAAGATACATGAAATCCCGGCAACGGGTATTTGTACGATTATGCTGAAATTGTCAGATGGGCAGAAGACAAGACTACTTCTGGGAACGCAGCGAAGGCTTCGCATTGGGGTAGTATACCGGTTTTACTTCTGCAGGGAAGTGAAAAGAATGGATGGAGGACAGCGGACAGATGCTGGGATTGGAAACAGCCTATATCTTGGTTGTGAGGAGGTTGGGAATTAGGCAAGGTGCGGTTCGAGCCCGCACATTCCCATTTGCGCAGTATGCGCAAAATATTATAGAAAAGGAGAAGAAATTATGTCAGAAGAAATGAGAGGAACTGTTAAATGGTTTAATGCTAACCGGGGGTACGGATTTATCGCGGATGAATCAGGTATCGATTACTTTGTTCATTACACGGCGATTCAGATGGAAGGGTTCCGCAGGCTGAAATCGGGACAGACGGTATCCTTTGTACATGGAGAGGATCAGCAGGGCCGTCCGGTTGCCCTGTCTGTGGTGGTAGCTTCTGATTAGCCAAACAAACACAATATATAGTATATATAAGTGTTGACAATAGCTATATATTGTGTTATGGTAAATAGGAATTAACTTTATGTATAAGCTGGAAGAAGCTTAGAACAGTTAATTTTTGTCCCGGATAGGATTTCCGGGAGATATATTTTAGCATCAGCTTGATCTGGGGCAGAAGGATGACACAGAAAGATATGGCTTTTTGTGTCTTTTTTTATGCGGAAAGAAAGGAGGGCTTAAGTAAAATAGCGTTATGTATCTGGAAAGGAGGATTTTATGGGAGATACAGGCGTCAGGATGTGCAAGCGATGCGGCTCGTTCGTTGAATTGGAAAAGGATGAGGAGTTGAAGAAGGAATATCCGTATTATTGTCCTCGCTGCGACGAAAACATGTATTCTTTTGAAACTGTGGTCGTAAAGGACAAAGGGAGGAGGAGAACATGAGGAAGAAGCACAGATCTGAATTACGGATTGCGTCATGTGGCGGGAAGGAGGCTGTATGTATTACCAAGATGATTTCTCCCTGAGATTTGGCGAAGAGGTTCAGCTACATGACTTTTTAGCAGGAGTAGAAGAACGGGAATGGTGGAACCGTTATCCGTCACATAAGCTTGAAGTGATGACGGTGAGCGGAAACGAGGAGCTGGTAAGTAATATCAAAGATGAGAACGCTACAGCCGTTCTCATGGACACATTAAAACATACCCAGCTGATGGTAAAGGCACATGACGGTGTATATCTGCTCGGGAATACCGCAATCCCTACTTTGTGCAGGCGTGCACGGATTTCAGGTTCTGCGCTTTCTGATGTGGAAAAACCCACACTTGCGCACATACTGAACGAATGCCTGAAGGTATCGAAGGGGAAGGCGCTGATGCATTTTTACGAAGGAAAGGTGCGTGCGGTGGTGTCTGGAGATGAGAGGGACTACAGTATTCTCCATATGCAGGATGTATTCATGGCAGCATCCGCATACATCAATGGGGATTATGACAAAGTGTCATTCATGGGTGCGTATACGGATCATACAGTTACAAGCGCTTTATGGTCGGTGGCGGATGAAAAGATGTTGGAGGCATACCGTGACTTGCTGAAACAGTATGGACGTACAGCAGACAGCAGTCTTAGTACCGAGATCCGCATTACGACCTCCGATGTGGCGGCATCAGGGGTTAATATAGCCTACAATATCCATGAAGGAAACCAGAATATCGTGCTGGGGAAAGGACTGAAAACGATTCATCGCGGTCAGAGCAAGGTTGCATCGAGCAGACTGGCTGAAGTGGAAGATAATATCCAGTCAATCTTTCAATACTATAAGGAGTCCTTGCTTGGCGTGAAGCGTCTATTTGATATCCAGATCAGATACCCGGTCAATACAATGAGGGGGATCATGGAGAGTGTCGGCATCAGCAAGAAGCTGGTTGCGGAAACGGTTGAGAAGTTCAGAATAGAATCTGGGGATCAACCATGTACGGCCTATGATGTATACTGCGGCATATGTCAGGTACTGCTTTTTGCGAAGGACAAAGACGCGAGTGAGCGGACGCTTTTGGATATGGAGGAGGATATTTCCAAGTGCGCTGCAAGACGGTGGAAAGACTATGATATACCAGGACAGCAGGCTGCTTAAGATTGGATCCATGCAGCAACAGGATGTGCCATGTTGGGCTGGGATATGCCAGACTGGACAGGAGATTTATGACTGGATCCTGTCCGGACAGGAGACCACGTTTTCCAAGGATACTTTTTCGCTGTTTAAAACGAAAAAGAGGATTTTCAGCATCCTGTATCATAGCGGCGGTGAGTATAAGAATTCCAATGAAACAGCCAGGCTGGCGGGTATTTTTAATCATGCGACGCAAGAACTTACGGATGTGTCGGGAGAACTCCAGGAGACATTGCAGGTGAAAAATGCGACGGCATTCCGGCGAAAGGCTTCCGTGAAGCCTCAACTGGAGCAGGCGGTCAACATGAGACTGATGTTCTATCTGGAGTACGATCCCGGCTGTTTTTACGAATTAGGACGCGAGATCCTGCCCGTAATTTCAAGAAGTGAGGTGGAACAGCAGGCCAAGCTGCTTCAGGAAAGTGGCGTACTCTCTGATGATGTGTATTTCCAACCGGAATATTCCTTTGAAGATATGACCGGACGCTTTTCGGGTCAGATATATCTGCTATATTTGGAAGCGGGAGAACGTATAGTTGATGCGATTGCCAGACGGTGGATACAGGAAAAAGGCGCAGAAATGTTCCGGAAAAAGATCCTTTATGGCTGCATTCGGGAATCCCTTTTTGAACTGGAACGCAAAAAAGAGCGATATCTTATCAAACAAAACAGGCAGGCACAAAGACCTGACTAAAAATAGTAGGAGGAAACGAATTTATGAAAAGCTACAATCATTTGAATCTGCAGCAGAAGATGCTAAAAGTAAGAAAGAAGATACCGGCGTTGCTCAAGAGACATTACAGCGACGAGGTGGATTATGATTTTGTCAAGCTTGATGACATCAACAAACACCTTACACCTGCCCTGAATAAGTATGGCATCAATTTTACAATCCTGCGCGAGGATGCTGCCTGTATAGAGAATGGAAGGAAAGTTTTCCTTACGAAGACCGAAACAGGCTGGCTGTATGAAGCTGATCTTACGGTGCAGTGGGTGAACGCGGATCGTCCTGAGGAGCAGGAGACCGCAGTGATTCACCTGATCGGCACAAACGAGATGCCTGATAAGGCAAAAGGGACAGCCCTTACGTATGGCATGAAGTATTACCTGTTTAACCGTTTTAACATCGATCAGGGTGCGGATGAAGATCCTGACTATCGTGCCGCGGCAGGTGATACAGCCGGAAGGACGAAGCAGAATCCGACGAAAGAAACAGATGCTGAAAAGAGCTCGGCCAGGACAGATGGGAACAAGGCAACACTGGAAACAGAGACGGAGCAGGCGGCACAAGAATTGATACAGCGTAGGAACCGGAAAGAAGGGAGAGCGAAGAAAACGGATGCACAGACAGCATCCGATAAGATTCCGGCTGCCGATATTGCAGAAGGCGCACAGGTCAGTGGCAGAGTGGGGAAACCGGAGAAGACGGAAAAACCGGAAAAGGCAGATCTGGTTTCAGCAAAACAGTCTGACGGAGTGAAAAAGGAAATCATCTCTGAAATTCCGGACGCAGACGCAAGGAAAGTAGAGCCGGTATCGGCTGCCGCGAAACAGGAAAGTGCTTCTATACCCACAGACGGGGGCGCGGCATCAGGAGAGAGTGAGATCTGCGATAACTTTGTACAGGGGAGCTTTGTGGAAGAAACAGGCAATGAGGAGACAGAGCAGGAAGATGATGTGGAATTTACGAAGGTATCTGAACCGACGCCTTTTGATGAAGTTGAGGATGATCCATTTCTTCAGGAATTGCAGGCAGACATTGAGAGGCAGGAGAAGCAGGAGAAGCACGAAGCGGAGACAGATGAACCGCATATGACGGTTGAGGAGGCAAAAAAGGTGGTATGCACATTCGGTATTCATATGGACAAGACATATGGGGAAGTGCTTGAAGACGTCGGTAGAGGCCGTAGAACATTGGAATGGGCAGCAACGCGATTCAAGGGCACCGATGAGGCTCAGAAAGAAGCTGCCCGGATATTGCTTGCTGAATTTGACGCGATTCATGGAAAACAGGCCGCATAAGGCAATACGATGTGAGTAAGGCATGAGGCATACGCCCTGTGCCGGAAAACAGGGATGGGGTGAGATGGATGTATGTAACGCCATTTACGATTGAAGATGTTGCCGACTTGCTTTCGATAAAGAAACTGAAAAATGCGAGTGGAAATTTTCCTGTTGTTTGTCCATATTGTGGTGATGCGCGTGGTAAGATGAATTTTTGCATCTGTAAAGATGGGGAGATCAGGAACACATTTCATTGCTACAACTGTGGTGCAGGCGGTAACATGCTTCAGCTCTATGCAGATCTGCGTGGATTGGTGGGAGTTGACCGTTGCAAAAAGGCATATTGGAGCATCATGGATGAACTTTCTATCCATAAGAAGACCAACACAATGATACCGGGTGGGAATCAGACACGCATGCTCCATACAGAAGGGCAGTCGGCGGCCAGCGACCAGCAAAGAGATGAGACATATCGTGCGATGCTCTCGTATCTGCACCTCAACCAGAAGCACAAGAACGATTTGATACGGCGAGGCCTGTCTGAATCGATGATCAGCCATATGGAAGAACTTGGTTATAGGAGTACAGATGAGTCGGAAGCGAAAAGGATAGCAAGATGTCTTATACGAGATGGATACCGTTTAACTGGCGTACCGGGGTTTTTCGTTGACAGGAATGGTGACTGGACGGTGGCCTTTTATTCATATAACCGCGGCTACCTTTGCCCGGTTTATAACACGCGGGAGCAACTCATTGGGTTTCAGATCCGTCTGGAGCAGCCGTATAAGGGCATGAAGTATTCATGGTTTACAAGTTCAGGTAAAAAGAATGGGTGTTCGAGCAAAAGCCCGGCAGGGTATTATGGTAAGTCGCAGGATAAGATAGTATATGTGACAGAGGGCATACTGAAAGCGGCAATTGCGAACGAAGCGACAGGCCGCTCCTTTATAGGAAATCCGGGTGTGGGTCACTACAAAGAGCTAAAAGTTATGCTGAGCGAACTTAAACAAAGGGGTTTGAATATCGTCATAGAAGCTTATGATATGGATAAGCTGATGAAGGTTACCTGTGGCATGGACTGTGGAATAGATTGTAACAAGTGTAACATGATTGGAAGTAGAGTATGCCAGAAAAAGGAACGGAAACGTGACGACATTCGTACAGGATGCAGGCACCTGTACCGCATCTGCGATGAATTGTCTTTAAAATGCATACGCATGGTATGGGATACAGATGGGGCAGGAGAATGGAATGGGGAGATTAAAGGGATAGATGACTGGCTGGTCTGCGATCAGATCAGATACGCGGCAGCCGCATAAATTTTATTAACGTGGGCGGAACAGAACAGGTTTGGATTTTCCGCATAGTTCACGATCAGATAATCATTTCGTTATGCAAAAGGGGATTGCGGCAGATAATGCGCAGTCCCTTTTTGCATGGCGAGAAGCTATGAGAAAGGAGGACAGATTCTCAAAAAGCCCGGAGGGCTAGGTAACTTGAAAACGAGGGTAGCAAGAAAGGAAGAGGTGCATGACTAAGAATTGGAGGAAAAGATGTCTGGCGGGTGTCCTTGCGTTCCTGACCGGATGCATGGCAATTGTGAATGCAGGGTCGATATCGGCGCAGGAGGATGCTTTGAAGGATGAACTGGAGCAGATCCTTGCGGGGTATGTGATCCCGGACGATGTTACTGAAGATGAAATCGTTGTAGCGGAAGAACTGCAGATTGAAAAAGGAGCCGAGTTTGAGCCGGAAAACGACCTGACAAAGCTCACATACGCACCGGATAAAGTGAACGTCACGTTCAAAGAATTTAACCTGTATAACGGCCAGCCATTTGATGTAAATATGGAAGGCATTTATCTGGCGGTTTATCATGCCGAACCGATGAGCGGACATTCTCCTTATGATATTGCCCGTAAGATTATTGTAAAGGAACCGGAGTCTGTAGACGGAGATATACCGCAGGATACAGGTTTCGTAGATGAAACGGGCAGTGAGCAGGATACTCAGCTTGAAACTGATTTTGAGGGAGTGCCAAACACCGCAGAGAGCCTGCTGACTGAGGCAGAAAGTCAGGAGGCAGCAGAGACTGGTGAAACATTCATAGCGGATGCTGTACTCCCTGAATCTTTGGAAGACGTCCCTGATGAAACAAGCGCAGAAATGGAAGTTACAGAGGCAGGGACAGAGACTGAACAGTTGGAATACGAACTGCAGTCTGAGCAGGTAACAGAATGGACGGCGGCAGAAATAGCGGATGCGGAGATGTCAGATGCCACAGAGACAGAGCTTATAACAGAGGTACAGAGCGAAACAGGAACGGAAACAGAAACAGAGGAATTGTCTGATGAAGAACTTCTGAATCAGTCTTTGGAGGAATCCGAAGGACAGGAGACATACGATGAAGAAAGTGGGTTGGAACTTCAGGATGTATTGGAGCAGGCTTCGGCGGCCAATATCGATCTTGCATCACTAGAACTAAACGAGTCTGTGTCTTTCATGGTCATGTCAGCCAGTGGACCAAAATCCGTTGATATTTCAATTGTGGCTACGTACAATTATGCTGACTACGGGCTTGGTTCTTTTATAACAAATAAATATAAAGTGACTTTTGGGAGCATTACAGCCACCGCATATTGCGTACAGCCATCTAAAGGAGGTCCATCTGATGGAACATATCAGGTCACAAAGCTGAAAGACGGAAAGACGCTGGCAAAAGTTTGCTATTATGGAACGAAGGCTGCGGGAGATGAAGGGTTCTTTGCTGAAAAGCATCCGGATTTCAGTGAAGGTAAACGCTTTATTATCACGCACATTGCGGCAGCATACGCAAATGGAAGTAGCGATGCATTTACGGGAACGAACGAGACAGGAAAATCCCTTGCAATGGAATTATATAATTATTGCGTTGCACAGCCAAGCATCCCTGATGTTGATATGGAATTCTCTGATCCGGATACCGTTGCGTATGTAGATGGAGATCACCAGCGGACAAAAGAGATTACGTTTAAGGCAGATGAATTGCAGAGCATAACGATGAAACTGCCCTCCGGCGTGAAGTTGCACAATGTTACGACTGGGAAAACTTCTAAGGCGGGAGCGGATGTTGAACTGACGGGTGGAACAAAATTCTACCTCACAGCGCCTCTCACGCAGGCGGCAGATGTCAAGCAGATATGGAGTTCCAAGATGAAAGGCAGCATCACAAAGGACTTTTCAGCATATTCGATCGTGACAGGTACGTCTACACAGAAACTTGCTCTGGTTTTTGGGGATGGTGTTGACGATGAAAAGTATGTCAATTTTTCCATAACGTGGGTAAATCCATGCAAGATTGCGATCGTAAAGAAGGATGCGGAAACAAATGAGTTACTGGCGGGGGCTGTATTTGGTGTCTATGGGGATGAAGCTTGCACACAGTTGCTCGCAGAGATGCCACCTACAGATGCAAATGGGGCATCTTCAGTAGAGCTTTACCAGTCATCTGGTACTGTTTACTTAAAGGAGATCACGCCGCCGAAAGGATATGAGATCAACACATCAGCGCAGGGAGTCACGTTAGTGACCGGAGATACAGTCACGACAGTGATCACGAATCAGGCAGTTTACGGAGGGCTGACCATATATAAGGAAGGAGAAGTGTTAACAGGCGCGAACGTTACGGAAGGTGGAACCACATTTGTATATGAGAAACGCAGACAGAAAGGTGCTGTATACAATGTTTATGCGGCTGCGGATATCACAAGTCCGACTGGAGGTGTCGCATATGCAAATGGTGCATTGGTCGCGGAGAACCTTGTTACAGGAGATGACGGAAGCGTTTCACTGACCAAGCTTATCCCGGGTCAGTATCGTGTAACGGAGATGTCTGCGCCTGTGAACCTGGTTAATTCGGGAGAGTCGAAAGAGGTTACGGTCACAGCGGGAGAGAGCAACGCGGAAACGGTATTTGCGACAGTAACTTTTATAAATGACCGTCAGAAAGCGTCTGTGAGTGTTGTGAAAACTGACAACGAGACAAAGACGCCACTTGAAGGCGGCAGTTATGCGTTATATGCGTCATCCCAGATCACGAATGCGGATGGAACAGTAGTTGTGCAGCCAGATACCTTTATTGAAAAGGTGACTACCGCGCAGAATGGGGGCGTAGCCTTTACGGCGGATATTCCTTGTGGATTTTCTTATTATGTGAAGGAAGTCCAAGCACCGGAAAACTATGTCAGGAACAGCGATGATATCTTTACGTTTGATTTCCAGTATGCAGGAGGTACAGAGGCTCAGGTTGCATTTTCCCATACTTTTGAAAACCGCCGGGTGTCTGCAAAAATTAAACTGGTAAAAGTAGATGCTGAGACTGGCGTTCCGCAAGGGGACGCTACACTTACGAATGCTGTTTACGGATTGTATGCCCGTGAAGACATTTCACATCCGGATAAAAAGACAGGAATCAGGTACCATGCGGGAGAACAAGTTGCAACGCTTACCACGGATGCAAACGGAGAAGCATCGGTTGAGGGGTTGTATCTTGGGAATTATTATTTCAAGGAAATTGCCCCTTCGTCTGGGTATACGCTCTCGACAGAGGAATACGATGTTGCCTGTACGTATGAAGGTGACGAAGTACCAGTCGTTGAAAAAGAATGCACTGTGAAGGAAGATGTAATCAAACAGCCGTTTCAACTGATCAAAGCTGCTAACAATGGGAAAACAGATGCAGATCTGCTTTCAGGTGTTGGTTTCACAACATATCTCGTTTCGTCCCTTGCCACGAAAGCGGATGGCAGCTATGATTTTGGATCTGCCTCTCCGGTCGTAACCGGGCCAGATGGAGCAACAGAGATTTTCACAGATAACACCGGACATGCGGTTTCAATACCGATTCCGTTTGGGATATACATTGTTCGTGAAACGACAACGCCACATAATTACAGCCCGGTCCGGGATTTTGTGGTTCGCATCACGGAGCACCATCCAACAGAACCGCAGGTATGGCGGGTGTTGCTCGATGATGAGTTTAAAGCGAAATTGAAAATCATCAAGCAAGACGATGAGACAAAACGACCCGTCCTGATTGGCGGCACGGAATTCAAGGTATATAACGTGGACAAAGGTGAATATGTAGAACAGGTGACAACATATCCGACTACAACAACACATACGTCCTACTACACAGATGAAGAAGGATACCTGATTCTTCCAAATGCGCTGGAACCGGGCAGATACCGGATTGAGGAGCAGCGCGCTCCGGCGGGTTATACCCTGAATACGGATTATATAGAGATCGTGATCGACAGCGATACGATGTACTATATGGACGAAGTGAGCCAGGATATCATTATCGAAGCTGTGTATGAGAACCATCCGGTAAAAGCGAAATTGACGATCTACAAGGTTGGCGAGATCCTGAAAGGTTTTGGGAAAGACTTTGAATATGAAGAGCAGAAACTTGGGGGAGCTAAGTTTGCAGTCTATGCTGCTGAGGATATTTATACAGCGGACTATCAGCGCGACGCACAAGGGAACCGCATCCTCGAATATGCGAAAGATACGCTTGTAGCGACAGTGATAACAGATGAAGAAGGAAAGGCAAGTATCGGTGAACTTCCTCTCGGAACATATCGAGTGGAAGAGTTGGAAGCGCCGGCCGGATTTGTCCTTAACAAAGACTCGCAGGATGTAACGTTCCTTTACGAAGGGCAGGATGTGCCTGTTGTCAATGAGTCTGTCACTTTCAAGAATGAGCGGCAGCGTGTGCAAGTCAGCGCGCTGAAACGGGATGCACTGAATGATGCACTTCTTCCCGGCGCGGTGTTTGGACTGTACAATAAGGAAGATATTGTGTCTGGGGATAAGGTGATCGTATCTGCCGATACGCTTCTTGAGGAAGCAAAAAGCGGGGACGACGGGAGAGCAGTGTTCAGTATGGATCTTCCAATTGGCCTCTATTACGTAAAAGAAACAAAGGCGCCAAGTGGTTATGTTTCCAGTGAAGAGATACTTGAGTTGGATGCATCCTATCAGGGGCAAGAGGTTCCCATTATCAGGCTGGAGGCTGAGAAGAAGAACGAGCCGACAGTCACAGAGTTTACTAAATCGGACATAACGACCGGAGAAGAACTCAATGGGGCACAACTGACTGTATCCGACAAAGAAGGGAACATCATTGACTCCTGGGTATCGGAAAAAGGGAAGCCGCATGTAATCAGGCGCCTTGTGGTTGGTGAAACTTATATCTTGCGTGAGGTCATGGCACCGTATGGATACCTGAAGGCAGAAGAAGTGGAGTTCACTATATCAGATACGACTGAGATTCAGAAGGTGGAAATGAAGGATGAGGTCCCGGTTGCAGTTTTGATCATTAACAAGAGAGGTGAATTCCTCGATAAGGTTACGTTGCTCGAAAACGCGAAAGGGACGGTGGAGCATCTGTTTGAGTATCTGACGGGGAGCATTTCGAAAGTCACATTCGAAGTCTATGCGGCAGAAGATATTAAGGCAGCAGACGGTGTGAGCGAGGATTATTTTAAGGCCGATGAGTTGGTGGACACCATCACGACAGACGGGAGTGGGGTCGCTAAACTCGAAGGTCTTCCTGCTGGGAAATATTATGTAAAGGAAGTGGAAACCGCTCACGGTTTTGTGCTGGATGGCGAACCGAGATATATCGACCTCTCTTACCGCGATCAGGATACCCCGGTCATAACATTCGATGAAAGATGGCAGAATGTCAGACAGAAGGTTTCTGTTCATGTTGTGAAACGGGAGCGTGGGAGCAATCGTACCCTAGCGAGAGGCATTTTCGGTCTATTTGCGAAAGACGATATTTTGTCATTGGAAGGAAAGGTACTGATTGAGGCGGATACCATCATAGAAGAGAAGACCACAGACCAGAATGGTGAGATTACATTTATGGCAGACCTTCCAGTGGATGGAAGTTACTATATCCGGGAATTGTATGCTCCGGATGGGTTTGCAACAACAGATGATATCCAAGAATTTGTATTTGAGTATGCGGGACAGGATGAGGCGGACGTGAAATATGAGTTTGTCTTTGAAGATGATCCTACAATCGTATCCATTACGAAGTCTGATGTTACGACGGGCGGTGAGCTTCCGGGTGCACATCTGGTCGTGATTGATGAAAACGCGAATACTGTGGATTCCTGGGTGTCCGGAACAGAACCGCATCTCATCAGGGAGCTGACTGCAGGAAAAAGCTACACGCTGATTGAAACAATTCCTGCGAACGGATATGCGACTGCAGAGAGCATCACATTTACTGTGCAGGACACTGGAGAAGTTCAGCCGGTCGAAATGAAGGATGATGTGACAAAGGTGCTTATCAGCAAGACAGATATCACAGACGGTAGTGAGATTGAGGACGCAAAACTTACTGTACTTGATGAAAACGGTACAATACGCGAGAGTTGGATTTCAGGTACAGAGCCCCATTATATTGAAAAACTGCCTGTAGGAAATTACAGACTGCGAGAGGAGACTGCTCCGGACGGGTATGTTGTGGCAGAGGAGGTTCCGTTTACAGTAGAGGATACGGGCGAGATACAAACAGTCAAAATGGAAGATGAGCGCGTGAAAGGGAAGCTCAGGATCCGTAAAGTGGACTCGGAGAATAAGGCTCCGTTGGAAGGTGTAACTTTTGAATTAAAGAACAAAGTGACCGGCAAGGTAGTTGCTGAGCTTACAACAGACAAGGAGGGCAAAGCTGAGAGTGGTCTGCTCCCAGTTGGAAAGTACAAAAATGGAAAGATGAAGGAGCCGATTGTGTATATCCTTCAGGAGAAGAAGCCACTGGAAGGCTATGAGAATGGGAAGGAAGAAGAGATTGTTTTCTCTATTGAGGACGGCAATATACCAGTGATTGAGCTGGAGAGGGAGATTGAGAACACCAGGTTTCCGGGTATACCGTATTCGCCTCAGACTGGGGATGATACCAATATTGTAGGTCCATTGGTGATTGCGCTTCTCTCACTGGCGGGTATAATCATACTCGTCCTGCGTATGAAGCGAAGGAATGCAAAGAGGGTACATGGCTAAAGAAGCACATGGGGAGGCAGATACGTCTGTCTCCCTTTTTTTCAGTTGGAAGGTATGAAAGCCGCTTGTCATGCGGCGGAATGGGGGCGCTATGAAAAAGAATAAATATATGAAAGAAATTGTAATATTGACAGTCTGCATTGTGGTATTTGTGGGCGCATTTTGTGCACTGATCTGGATATGGAATATGTATCATAAGGGGCAGGAAGAGTATGAGGAGCTGAAAGAATACGTGGATGATCCGGAGGACAAGACTGAACCCGAGTCGGACGATAGTGAAAATGAGGCAAGGATTGATTTTACAGGATTGAAAATGCTCAATCCGGATATTGTCGCATGGATTCGTTGTGAGGAGCTTGGTTTAGACTACCCAGTCGTACAAAGTGCGGATAATGATTATTATTTGCATCGAACATTTACTGGTGAAGACCATATCGCCGGTTGTATTTTCATGGACTATAGGAACCATGCGGATTTTACAGACTGTAAGACAATTCTATATGGCCACAATATGAAGGATGGGAGCATGTTTGGGGGTTTGAAAGATTATTCTGGACGGCAGGAAACGTTTGTATATGTGCTTCTGCCTGACAAGAAAGTCAAATTTGAAGTAGTGAGAAGTGCATATGTGCCTAGTAATGATGAGTGCTATCGTCTCGAGAGCACGGGAGTGACAAGCTTGGAAGATAACGAGAGGGAATTACTGCTTTCAACATGTACCGGAGATAGTGCCACACGTTTGGTAATTCATTGTTTTGAGGCAAAAATATGAATCAGTACGATATTTTGCAATAATAGGAAAGATAGGAAGAATGAATCGTGCCAAATATTAAGAAAACGATTCTGGAAAGGTAATTGCAATCGCTTGCTAAATACGCTATAATCATATTTAATAAGGTGTAATTGCAACGAAGAAGGGAGAGCAGATACATGGAAGTCGTACGTAAGATTCTAAACGCTAGCCAACTACTGTCTGTGATACCATTACCAGAGGCTTTCAAAAATAGAAAGCTAGAGGTTATAGTTATTCCGGCGGAGGAACCGGCTGAAAGAGTGAAGGATAAAAAGGAGATTGAAGCGGCTGTTGATTTCCTTACTGGGAGCATACCAGATGAAGGAATGGATCTGGAAGATTACCGTAATGAAAGGTTGAAAAAGTATGAAGCTGCTAATTGACACGAATGTAGTATTGGATGTGCTTCTAAAGCGGCAACCGTTTTATGAAGAGGCAGCGGATGTACTGAAATTGGCGGCGCAGCAGGGTATCTCAGAGTATGTTTCGGCTTCTGCGGTTACAGACATATACTATATAACCCGTAAGGCGCTGAAAAACAAAGAAATGGCGTGTAATATGCTGCGAAAGCTGTTTATGGTTGCTTCAGTTGCGACGGTTTCCGAACGGGAGATATTGGAAGCAATCGAATCTGATTGGAATGATTTTGAAGATGCAGTTCAGTATGCCGTTGCAAAAACAAGTGAGATGGATGCAATCATTACCCGTAATAAGGGAGATTATAAAGAATCACAGGTGCCAGTTTGGACGCCTAAAGAAACTCTAGGAATTATTGAGATGCATTCATAGAGAGACTTTGTTAAGTTGTAGATTTTTCCATAATAGAGCCCGGAGCCATTGGACTGGTTCCGGGATTTTTATCAATAAAGTAAAAAATGATGTATTACTTTGCTGGGATATACTCTAGAAGATCTTCTATCCTGCAATCTAAGGCAGCACATATTCTTGCCAGCACAGTTGCATCTAAGCGAGAGATAGTTCCATTGCAATAATGATTGATCTGGGTCCGTTGCATTTCTGCTCTGTGTGCAAGTTTGTTTTTACTGATTCCTTTCTTTTTGATCAGTTCATCTAGTTTAATTTTGATATAACCGTAATTATTTTCATCCATAAAAGAATCCCCACGTCATGTATTAGTCTAAATTACGCCGATATGTAAACGAATATATTTGACAAGTATAGTGTAAAAAATATAGAATTGAAATGTAAGCTCTAAAATGTCTAATTAGACATGTTGCACATGCAGGCAGTATAATAACTGGTCAGGAGAGCATAGAAAAAACAGATTAATCAAGGTAGTGTCAAGTAGTCTATGAAAATCTGGAGTCAGAAAAAAGGCTCCGAAGAACCTTGAGAATTGCAGATATAA